>SLFF01000082.1 GCA_007124395.1 Thermomicrobiaceae bacterium
GTCAGTCATCGAATAATTCACCTGATGCCTGGACCAGTCTGACCCACTCCGGAATGTCGAGCGTTTCGGCACGTCTGGCCGGGTCGATTCCTGCCTGCTCGATCACGCTTCGGACATCGGCCTTGTTCAGGTTCAGCGATGCCGCGATCGAATTGTCGACCCGCTTGCGCTTTTGCGCGAACCCGCTCTTCATCAGTCGAAAGAATCGCTGATGTTGACTGGCAGGCAATGGCAGTTCGGGATGTAGATCGAGTCGAATGACGGCAGACTCGACGTTCGGTCGCGGAATGAACGCCCCGGAACCGATCCTGAACTGGATCTTTGGCTTCGAGTAGAACTGCACCGCGGCGGAGAGGATCGACATCTCGGGAGGCTGAGCCACCATTCGCTGGGCAACTTCGCGCTGCACCATGATCACCAGATGTTTCGGCGGGTGTTCCGCTTCGAGAAGATGCTGGATGGCTGCCGTGGCGATCGAGTAGGGGAGGTTGGCAACGACAACGTAGTCACCGCTGGACATGAGTTGTGAGACATCTGTCTCCAGGATATCGCCCTGGATGATCCTGGCCCGGTTCTCAAAGTGATGCTGGAGACGAGTTGCGAGGCGCTGGTCCAGTTCGATCGCGGTTACCGTACCGGCGTTCCGGACCAGTTCTTCCGTGAGGATCCCCAGTCCTGGTCCGACTTCCAGCACATCGGTCTGGTCATCGATGCCAGCAACGCTGACGATCCGTCGAACGATCTTGCGATCGTGCAGGAAATTCTGGCCCAGTGCCTTGGACGGGGCGACTTCGAGCTCGCGAAGAAGCTCCCGCCAGGACGGATCCTTCCGGAATTCTGCAAGCGCTTCGCCCGGATCATCGCTCGACACTGGTGTGACTATCCCCGAATCTTCAGGCCGCTACCGGCGCCAACTCGTCCGATTTCCCAGAGCGGCTCTCCCATTGCCTGAAAGGCGGTCTTCAGCGATTCGGCTCGCATGTCAGATGCGGTGAGCAGCAGACCGCCAGAGGTTTCGGGATCGAACATGAGGTCTGCTAGAACGGTTGGAAGTTTGTCATCGAGAACCAGGCCTCCGGAATCCGGGTGCGAGTAGTATTCGCGGTTCCGGTTGGCGCCACCGGGCAGGCGACCTTCGCTGGCGTATCGCTCGGCGCCATCCAGCAAAGGAATGTTCCGGGCATCGAGCACCAGCTGAACGTCGCTCTTCAGTGCCATCTCCATCGCATGACCGATCAGCCCATAGCCGGTGATGTCGGTGCATCCGTTGACCCCGCTCGATTGCGACAGTCGTGCAGCAGCCATGTTGAGCTTGGTCATCGACGCGATTGCCGCATCGAGATGGGCGGAATCACACGCCCGTTGCTTGTTGGCGGTGGTGATCACTCCGGTGCCGATCGGCTTTGTCAGGAAAACCCGGTCTCCGGGCTTGGCACCCGCTTTGGTCAGAATCTTGTCTGGATTGACCATGCCGGTGACGACCAGGCCGTATTTTGGTTCGTCATCGGTGACGGTATGCCCGCCGGCGATGACCGCGTTTGCCTCTGCCAACTTGTCGGCGCCACCATCGAAGATCTTCGAGAGCATGTCCAGTGGCAGTTTTTCCGGCCAGGCCGCGATGTTCAGAGCAAACAGAATTTCTCCACCCATTGCGTAGACGTCGCTCATCGAGTTGGCAGCGGCAACCGCGCCATAGATGTACGGATCATCGACGACTGGTGGAAAAAAATCGACAGTCTGAATGATCGCCTGTTTGTCGTTCAGACGATAGACGGCCGCATCGTCGCTCGTTTGCAGACCGACGATGAGATTTGGATCATGTCGCTGGGTGAGTGGCTGCAGTACCTGCGCCAGGGCCTCAGGCCCGAGTTTAGATGCTCAACCAGCGCAAGCAGCGAACTCTGTCAGCCGGATTTCATCACGCGATTGCATAGAGAGTCGTTTCCAATCTTCGTCGGCGATCTGTGACGTCTCCTCAGTCGATGACGCCTGAATTGACGATACTACTCGGAGCGTGGTGCGAACAACATAATGCAAACGCCGATGAGGCAGAGCCCAGCACCGATGAAGTCCCAGCGATCGGGTTTCCATCGGTCGAAGGCCATGCCCCAGGCGAAGGCGATAACCAGAAACATTGCTCCATAGGCGGCATAGATGCGCCCGAAGCTCGTGTCTTCCTGGAAGGTATGTATGATCCCATAGCCAATGAGAACGGCTGCCCCGAGGAGACCAAACGGCCATGGGCGATCTACTCGCAACCATTGCCAGATCAGCCAGCCGCCGCCGATCTCAGCGAGACCAGCGGCAGCGAAGAGCAACAGTGTCCGGCTAACATCCCAGAACAGAGTGCCTCCTCGGTGGATTCGCCAATCAGGAGAATGCGGCCTGCATACGCTTGACCGACTCCTCAACCAGTGCATCCGAATTGGCGAAGCTCATCCGGATGTGATTGGACGACGCATCTCCGAAGGCGATGCCTGGCGTGACGCCAACCCGTGCCTCATCGATCAGGATTCTGGCAACCTCGCTGCCGTCCTTACCCGTTCCACTGACATCGGCCAGTGCGTAGAAGGCGCCTTCTGGCATCGGACAATGGAAGCCGGGGATTTGATTCAGTCCGTGGACGATCATGTGGCGCCGGCGATCCCACGCTTCGACCATCTCATCGATGAACTGCTGCGGACCATTGAGTGCCGCCACCGCGCCACGCTGGGCGAACGATGTGGCGCAGGTGACGGAGTGGCTATGGATCTTCATGATCTGCTTGATAATGTCCACCGGTCCAGCCACATACCCCAGACGCCAGCCAGTCATTGCGTAGGCCTTGGAGAACCCGTTGTGGGTCAGCGTGCGCTCGGCCATCCCGGGCTGGGCGGCGATGCTGATGTGAACGTTGCCGTCGTAGACGATCTTTTCGTAGATCTCGTCTGAGAAGACCATGACGTCGTGGTCTCGTGCCGCTGAGCAGACCGCTTCGACTTCGTCCTCCGTCAGGACCCGGCCACTCGGGTTGTTCGGGCTGTTGACGATCATCAGACGGGTTTTCGGGGTGATGTGTTGTTCGATTGCTTCCCGGGTGATCCGGTAGTTGTCGGCGGCATCGAGCCCGACATGAACCGTGTTGGCGCCAGCAATCGTTGCCATCGGCTCATAGGAGACCCAACCCGGGTCGAAGGTGAGAACGTCGTCACCGGGGCCGACCAGCGCCAGTACCGACGAGATGAGCGCTGACTTTCCACCCGGCGTGACGATGATTCCGTTCGTCTCGACATCGATACCGTTGTCAACCTTGAGCTTTCTGACAATTGCCTGACGAAGCTCAGGAATGCCGGCACTGGCAACGTAGTGGGTATCACCGGCGAACAACGCTTCCGA
>SLFF01000072.1 GCA_007124395.1 Thermomicrobiaceae bacterium
ACTCTTGTTCCAGTAATTCAACGATCGTCTCTTCGAGCGTTTCGTCGGCGGAATCCCCAATAAAGATGGTTGCCAGTTCATGGTTCTGTACGCTGGCGTTCTGAAACAGATGGCGGACGGTGCTCACAGCGTCACTTCCGCTGACGCACGGCTTGCCGTCCAGAATCCCCATGAATTCGCCAGCTCGAAACTCGAGTCCATCGATAACCGCATCGCGCTGGGCCCGGGTAACCGCCAGCGCCTGAACGTCACCAGCAGCGGCTTCCATCGCAACGACGTTGTCATCCAGCGCAGCATCGAAACTAAAGGCAGTCAGCGCACCGATACATTGCTGGATCGATCTGGTTGGCACGACGCGAACATCGACATCCGACAGCTCGGCGGCCTGTCTGGCTGATGCAATGATGTTCGAGTCGTTAGGCAGGACGATCACTTCCGCACGCCTAAGCGAGGCGATAGCGTCCCGGATCTCACCGGTGCTCGGGTTCATGGTTGCGCCACCGGCAACAATCACATCGGCGCCGAGCCCAGTCAGTGCCTCGGAAACTCCGGTTCCTGCGGCCACCGCAACGATTCCAATACCGTGGGCTGATTCGGGATCTTCGGGCGGTGCGCCCGACTCTTTTCTGCCATCGGCAACGGCATGACGCTCGCTGAGCAACTGCTCGGTTTGCGAACGCATGTTGTCGATGCGAACGTTGTGAATGTCGCCGAACATCAGTGCCACCTCGAGGATCATGCCCGGGCGGTTGGAGTGGGTGTGAACTTTGCACATCGTGGCATCGCCAACGACGACCGTTGACTGCCCGAGCGCGTCCAACGCGGCCCGCAGCCCGCTAGATTCCAGATCATCACCAGCAACCGCGAAATTGATGCAATAGCCGAACTCGTCCATGCCGTGGATCATCTCTGCCTGATCCAGAAAGTGCATGTCGGTGGCAAAGCTGGCTGGTGGATCGCTGACCAGCGTCATGCCCGCGATATCCAGATCATCGGAGGCAAACTGCTCGAGCGCAGTGAAGATGGCAAGAAGCCCCTGACCCCCGGCATCGACAACCCCGGCCTGTCGAAGCACTGGAAGCTGGTCCGGTGTTGCGGCGACTGCGACCTCGGCGGCTTTCCGGGCCGTGGCGAGCGTTTCCAGGAGCGTGTCTCCCGGATGCTTTTCGCAAGCACTGGCAACCTCGCGGATGACGGTGAGCATCGTGCCTTCCACCGGATTGGTGACTGCTTTGTAGGCGAGTTCCGCGGCCGAGTTAAGCCCACGGACCATCGTCTCGCTGTCGAGGACCTCTGCGCCCGATGCACCGGTATTCAATCCGGAAATGATCTGGTAGAGAATCACGCCGGAGTTCCCCCGGGCGCCCATGAGCGCGCCACGGGTGATCACTTTCATGACCTCATCGTATCGCTCTGGCTGGCCGTCCGGGAGATTATCGAGCTCGCTGATTGCCGCTTTGAGCGTCAAATGCATGTTGGTTCCCGTGTCCCCGTCGGGAACCGGGAAGACGTTCAACGCGTTGATCGATGAGACGTTCGCTTCGAACCCGTGCACCACGGCTCGCAGCGCACGCGTCGCCTCCTGCGCATTCCAGCTAAACTCCAGTGAGTTTGACGTGGAGTTCTGATCACTCGATGTATTGCGGCTGACCAACGACTACCCCCTGCATTCTGCACAGCGTGAGCTGTGGCGATAACGCTCCAGCATCGATTGGGTACACGAGATAACACTTGCGTGCTGTCCCGCTACTTCTTGCCGGAGTGTATGCAGTCCCCAGTGCATACGTCGTGCCAGTAATGCGGGTGGATGTTGGGGACAGGCTGTGCTATTCTTCATCGTTGCGGGCACGCGGTATGCCCCGTCGCACCGACCTGGTGCGTAATCTTAGATGACTTGACACAACGACGTAAAGGGGGCCGCTGTGGCCGGTAAGTGTGACGTCTGTGGCAAAGGACCGGGGTTTGGCCACAAGGTCAGCCACTCGAACCACAAGACGAACCGAATGTTCAAGGCAAATATTCAGCGAGCAACCATTCAGGTTGATGGCCAGCCAAAGAAGGTGAACATCTGCACCCGTTGCCTGCGCACCATCACCAAGCCAGCTCGCATGGCATAGTCGCCAGACGGCGACGAACCCAACTGATTGCGAACTCCCCGTATCGCCGATCGACGAACGGGGATTTTGCTGTGTCCGGAAATCAGTTGGACTGAATGCGCAAGTAGCGGTCGGTTCCGGCGAGATCCGCCAGGATATCGATCCCGGCATCTGGCAGGATTTCGTGTGCAGCCGACAGCGCGAGATCCCGCTGTTCTGGATCGAGTTCCATGATCACGGCGCCACCGGCCCGGAGCTTGTTCGGGGCATCCTCGAGCAGGGCCCGGTTCAACGAGAACCCATCGTCACCGGCGTAGAGCGCCACTTCTGGCTCATGCTCGATCCCGACGTGAGCCTGGTCTGGGCGCAGGTACGGTAGATTCGCCAGAATCAGATCAACCGGCTCGTTGAGCCACTCTAGCAGGGAACCCTCGACGAACTGAATGCTCGCGCCCAGGGCTTCGGCATTCCGCGCTGCCACGTGCAGCGCCTCGGGCGAGACATCCGACGCCAGCATGATGTGCTGGTTGGCCGTCTCCAGCGCGACCGAGATCGCGATCGCCCCACTGCCGGTGCCGACATCAACCACCCGGCACGGCTCTTCCTTCTGCTTCAGCCATTCAAGGGCAAACTCTACCAGGAACTCGGTCTCTGGCCGGGGCACCAGCACATGTGAGTTGACGATGAACTCGTGGCCGTAGAATTCCCGACGCCCGGTGATATAGGCGATCGGGATGCCATCAACGCGTTGCTTCAGCAGCTTGCGGTACGAGATAGCGGCCGCCGGGCGAACCGGAGAGGGAAGTGCATCGAATAGCTGCTCTCGCGTCGCCCCCAGCGCCTCCCGAAGCAGAATTTCCGCATCGAGGCCCGGTGATTCACTCACCGATTCCCGAAGCGTGCGGGTACCTTCCCTGAGCAGATCAGAGACCGTCATTGCGGAACGCATAGGCTCGTTTCCCGTCAGGCGCTAATGCCGGCTTCCTGGAGTCGCATTGCCTGATCAGCCGATCGGAGTTCGTTGACGAACTCGTCGATCCCACCTGCCAGAATGCCGTCCAGATTTCCAACGCTCATCTTCAGCCGGTGGTCGGTCACGCGGTCCTGCGGATAGTTGTAGGTTCGGATCTTCTCTGATCGATCGCCGGTTCCGACCTGCAATCGTCGTTCGCCTGAACGCTCGTCGTGCAGCCGCTGCTGTTCGAGATCGTAGAGCCGCGCCCGGAGCACGGACATCGCTTTCGTCCGATTCTTGAGCTGGGACTTCTC
>SLFF01000213.1 GCA_007124395.1 Thermomicrobiaceae bacterium
ATCGTCCAGGAGCACCAGGAGACGGCCAGTGGTGAACTTCACGTTAAGTATTCAACTTCCTCTATGGCTACTTACCCGGGATCGCCCTCCGCCAGGATCACCGAGCATCAAGAGATACGTGTATTGCCTGATGAATCGAGTTCTTCGAAGTACATTGAAGAGGGCGAACAAGTCCTCTCGATAACCAACGAATCAGATGCAAGGCAGAGACTCCTCATGTTCCAGGACGTATCCGATTATGACCAGGATCCAGAATATGTCCTGAGCATGACCAAGACAGTCGATCCAGGTGTTACCCGCGAAGTGGAGTTTGAATTCGAGCCAGGGCGATACCTGTTCCAGCTTTCGGATCGCTGCGAGGTAAACCATGATGCGTTCGCAGCCGACGAGGCCGACTGGCCAGGACCAATCGAACTTGAATCGGGAGAGCCTCACACGGTCACGGTAGACGTAGACTGGGAGGATCCGCTGGAGACGCGAATGGTGTCGATCGAACTTCCCGAGATCGAAGATGCCGTCCGCTACAACGTCGATGTGGTTTCGGGGGCTCATCGGGTGGAGGTCTTCAAGGAACTGCGAGACAGAATGTGGTCGGTTGGTGGAAGCTCATGTGCGGAACCGATGTGGTATCCGGTGCGCACCTTCAACGATGTGACCGACTACGACTTTGCCGTTCGAACTCACGCGCCAGCGGAGAATCGTCAGGTCTACTTGCTGATGCAGCCAGCTCTGACTGACGGCGAAGTATCCTCAACCGAAGTCGAACTCGAGATCACTCCGGAAGACTCAACCTCTCTGCTCGACGTCGAGACGGTTGAGACGGTTCATGGCGCTGACTTCGTTTATGACGTCTTTGTCGATGCGAGATCGGATCTGAATGGCGTTCTCGCACGGGTGGTTGCACTTGGCCTGGATGGTGAGCGGATCAGCGAAGAAGACTTCACGATCGACTACCACGAGTACCACGAGACGGACGGAATCATTCATCGTGCCGGTCAGGAGAATGTCAGTGGCCAGATTCTTCTTCACGCTGACCATATCGTAGTGGGGCAGGTCCGGGTGGAGATCTGGGACGTCGAAGGTGAACATCTCATGTTCAGCAAGACTGCGGATGTCCAGAAGGCTGATGACCAGGTCACGCTGACCGTTCTCGAACCTGAAGGCGAGGGCACGATGACGATCGAACCGGGTGAGTATCAGGATGAACCAGGACAGGTCATCGAAATCTCTGCTATGCCGGATGAGGGCTGGGGCTTCTCGCACTGGACCGTTAATGATGAAGTGGTTCCTCAGGAAGAGTTGAGTAATCACACCCTGCTCAGCCTGGAGCTGGATTCGGACACAACGGTTCAAGCAGTGTTCGAACAGTTACAATGATTGATACTTGAAGATCGATCATTCCTGGGGCCACCATAACGGTGGCCCCGTTTATGTGTCCACTCGATCTCCGACGCGAGCATGTAAGGTTGCCGAGCTGTTCGATGGTGGGATCCTATCCTGTTCGCCGCACAGTTGGTGGAGCGTAATTTGTATACTCCGGTGCCACAGATGCCTCGATGCCGGTGATCATCGAGGTTCCGGGTTGCGGCGACCAGTAATCGCTGTATGTGATTTACCCACGTTGGAACATGTGTAAGGGACAAAGATGAACGTACTGGCGAGATCGTCCTGGCTACTCTTTCTGTTCGCCATGCTTCTGGTCGTCGCAGCTTGCGAATCGGACGACCAGGCTGACGACGCTGCTGCTCCCGACAACGACGATACAACGGAAGCGACAGCTAGCCCGACCCCAGCCCCAGATCCGGAACCAGCAATCGAGGAGACACCAACACCGGCGGCGACGTCGACGCCGGCGCCAACTCCGACCCCTGAACCGTCGCCGACACCGACACCTGAGCCCGTAGCGGCCTGGCCTCATGCCGAATGCTATGAGCCTCGACCGAGCGACGATGAGCATGATCTGATTCTGCTCCCCGCTGAATCCCGCTCGATCTTTCAGCGTTGTCAATTGATCGCATACTACGGCTTCCCTGGTGAGCCGCTGATGGGAATTGTTGGCGAGTACGAGCCGGACGAAATGATCGGACTGCTCAACGAGCAGGTGGCCGAGTTCGAGGACCACAACGGATTCCGAACTGCCATCCCGGCGCTGGAACTGATCTACGCCGTGGCTCAGGCGTCCGAAACCGCCGACGGAACGTGGCTGGCCCGTATGTCGAACGAGATGGTCGAGCGCTGGATCGGTATCGCTGAGGAATATGATCTGATTCTCATTTTCGATATTCAGATGGGAGCCAGCACGGTTGAGGCCGAGATCGAATATCTCCTGCCGTACCTGGAGCACCCGAGAGTACATCTGGCACTGGATCCGGAGTTCGTCACCACGCCGGATCAGGCACCTGGCCTACGGATTGGCGGAATGGACGCATCAGAGATCAATCGGGCTCAGTTCATCCTTCAAGAGGTCGTTGAAGAGCATGATCTTCCGAACAAGATCCTGATGGTCCATCAGTTCATTCCGGAGATGATTCTCAACAAGGACCAGATCGAGGATGTCCCCGGCATTGATCTCGTGATTCACCAGGATGGGTTTGGATCACCCGAGGACAAGATCGCCAACTATGATCGCTATGTCGCGGCAGAAGGCGCCAAGCATGGTGGATTCAAAGTCTTCTACCAGCAGGACGATCCGGTGATGACGCCGGAAGAACTGATGCAACTCACGCCGCAGCCAGATGTTGTGACCTATCAGTAGAGCCTGTTCGCTGGTGTGCCGGGAGACCTGTGTTGATCTCCCGGCATTCCTTGCGTAATGGCTGTCTATTCCTGACTTCGCTGTACCAGCGCAACGCTGTAGAACTCGTAGGATGCCGCGGTGTCGGGCACATCGACTAGATGAACGGTGAATCTGGCGGGCACGCCATTGTCGGGTAGCTCATCCGCAAAGAAGGAGCTGTAGGCTTCTGCGTAGGCCTTTCGCAGGCGCTCCTGCTCTTTTGCATAGCCGATTGGATCGACCAGTGGGTTCGGTGACTTCGGCTGGCAGCCAAAGGCGTGAACCTCGATGAAGTCGACCTCTCTCAGGGATTCGCAGATTCCGGCATCCTGCAGCCATTTCTCCCAGCACCGAAACACCAGAGGGATCTCCTTGTGCGGGTCCATCGTCACCAGTTCGTCGTTGCCCAGCACGTTCTTGGCTGAGTAGCCGCCGGTCAGACCGGAGAAGTAAACCTTGAGATCTCCATCGCTCTGCTCTTCTGTTACCAGTGCCGAGAGAACCGGGCGATCTCCGTTGTAGTAGTAGGTGAGTTTTCCGCGTTTCTTGACGTTGAATGACATTGCATCTCTCATCTATTGGACGG
>SLFF01000329.1 GCA_007124395.1 Thermomicrobiaceae bacterium
AACGGTTCGAGCGGGGGATAGAGCCGCGTGTTGCCGCTGTGGGCGCTTCCCGAAATCACCAGGCGGGTAGCAGGATCAATATCAGATACCGCAGCGGCAAACGCCCGCACCAGCGCCTCCACGTTCTTTCGGACATCCAGCCCACCGACGTTGAAAATCACCGGCCCGGGAAGGTCGAATCGATCTCGCAATTCCGCATCGGCCTCGACATCGTGCGACGGACGAAATTGTTCATCGGCCGCCAGCGGTATCACCGTGATCTTCTTCCGGTCGATCCCCAGATATCGTTCGATGTCCCTGCGGGAACATTCAGAATCCGTGATGATCGCTGCCGCATTCCGGGTCGCCCGGCTGATCAGGCGAAGATAGAGCCGCATACTGGCGCTCGCCCGATACGCCGGATAGACATACGGGATAACGTCATGAATGGTTACGATCACCGGTCGATCACTGCGAATCGGTGCCGCAAAGTGCGGAATGTGCACCAGGTCCGCCGCTCCGGCACGGGCTGCCTGGAGCATGCCCCACTGTTCCCACCACAGCTTTACCGCCTTGCTGGACTGAAACATCGATGGTGGCGCCAGTCGGGTCACACTGCTGCCGGAAAAGTCCTCATTTGACGGCACATCCGGCACCAGCAAGCGGATCGGGCTGGACAGGCTGTCGCTGGAATCAAAGATGCGCCAGAGATTACTGGCGTACATCGCGACCACGGTCGCCGTCTGATCAAGAAAGAGTCCGTCGAATCCGACGGTGAAGGTGGTCCCGTTCATAACGGGTGGGATTATAGCAGAGGGTCCATGCGTTATAGATTATCGGGACAGGAGAGATGCCAGACAATTGACCTTCTGTTGTCCCGTTCACTATAGTTGCCGAGGGCACGGCAAGCAGCAGTGTTCTCAACGAATCTCAGAACGAAGGAGTCTCGTAATGTCGAAGCCAGTAGAAGTAAAAGACGCAACCTTCCAGAGCGAAGTCATCGATTCCGATACGCCGGTGCTTGTTGACTTCTGGGCCGAATGGTGTGGTCCATGCAAGATGATCGCGCCGGTCCTCGATGAGATCGCCGCAGAGCAGGGTGGATCATTGAAAATCGCCAAGGTAAACGTCGACGAGAACGGCCAGAGCGCCCAGCAGAATGGCGTTACCAGCATTCCGACGATGGTCCTGTTCAAGAACGGCCAGCCGGTAGAGCGCATTGTCGGTGCTCAGCCGAAGGAACGCCTGATGGAGACTCTGAACCCACACCTGGGCTAAGCAGGCATTCCCGCTCGAATCCGAATTCGCACAGCAACCCCCGACCCGATTACCGGGTCGGGGGTTCGTTCTGTCTCAATGCGTTGGTCAGGAAGCGGAGCTATCGGGTTCCTTGCCAACTCGCTGAGAGATCGAATCCGCCAGCGTATCGAGTTCCCGGCGGAGATCGTCAACGTCAGCGAATTGCCGGTAAACCGAAGCAAAACGAATATAGGCAACCTCGTCGAGCTGTTTCAACTCCCGAAGTACTGCTTCACCGATCGCGGTGCTGGGCACCTCGACGGTGCCAAGTGAGAGAAGTTCACCCTCGACGTTGGCCACTACCCGGTCGATATCTTCTTGCGCGACGGCCCGTTTTGTCAGCGCAATCCGGATCTTGTCCCGGAGCTTGCGCGGATCGAACTCCTGGCGGCGACCATCCCGCTTGACGATGACAAGGCTGCCAGATTCAACACGCTCATAGGTCGTGAACCGCCGGGTACAGGCAATACACTCCCGTCGCCGGCGAATACTCTCGCCCGATCCAATGTCACGCGAATCGACTACCCGCGTCTCTTGAGACTGACAGTACGGGCACCGCACGAGATTACCGCTCCCGGAGGAACTTCAGGATAGCTGGCTCGGACCACTCATCGTCCGAGTTCTGTTCAGCCGGGATTCGGGATGGAGCGCCCTTCTGGCCCTGACCTTGTCCCTGTCCCTGCTGTTGCCCCTGAGTCGACTGATCTCGCCCACTGCTCGGACGCTGGGCCGGTGGTCGGCTCGGCTCCGGTGCAGGCTGGCGCGGTGCTGGTGCCGGGCTGTCCGTGCGCTGCTGGAATCGACGCTCGCCAGAGCGCGGCCGCTGCTGCGGACTGTGCGGGCTCTGCTGCATCTGGTGGAAACCAGTGGCAATGAGTGTGATCTGCACATCCCCAGCCAGTGCTTCATCGGTTGTCGCGCCGAAGATGATCTCGGCATCTTCATCAGCCGCTGAGCGAATAACCTCGGCGGCTTCGGTGATCTCGGCGAGCGTCAGGTCATCACCACCGGTGATGTTGTAGAGCACGCCAACCGCACCATCGATGCTCATCTCCAGCAGCGGACTTTCGATCGCCATACGGGCAGCATCGACTGCGCGATCGTCGCCACTTCCACGTCCGATCGCCATCAGGGCGGATCCGGCATCTCGCATGATGGTCTTGACGTCCGCAAAGTCGAGGTTGATCAGGCCCGGCTTGGTGATCAGATCGGAGATGCCCTGAATACCGTGCCGGAGAACGTCGTCGGCGATCTTGAACGCCTCGGAGAACGGCGTCTTTGGATCAACGAGCGTAATCAACCGCTGGTTGGGAATCGTAATCAGCGCATCGACATGCTCGCGCAGCGCGGTGATGCCTTCTTCGGAAACACGATGCCGCTTGGCCCCTTCGAAATCGAATGGGCGGGTAACCACGCCAACGGTCAGCGCACCGGTCTCACGCGCAAGGCGTGCCACGATCGGGGACGCGCCAGTCCCGGTGCCGCCACCAATACCGGCGGTGATGAACACCATATCGGCACCGCGAACCACCTCGGTGAGTCCTTCGATGCTCTCTTCAGCGGCACGTTCGCCGATTTCTGGTCGACCTCCAGCGCCAAGGCCTTTGGTCAGCTTGTCGCCGATCCGGACAGTGACCGGACTGAGCGAATTGACAAGTGCCTGGGAATCCGTGTTAACCGCCACGAACTCCACACCCTCAACGCCAGCCTGGATCATGCGATTGATCGCATTGCCTCCGCCGCCACCGACGCCGATGACCTTTATTCGCGCGAAGTGATTCGCGAAGTCGTCATCTCTCACGTTGAACATTGGTGCCTCCCCGTCGCACTCATCGGCGTCATACTCGCGGAACAGTCATCAAGCGCCGCAGATCGACCCTTCACGCAGTGCCCCTAGTCTACCAATCAACCGTCTGATCGTCCGCACCTTCGTGCCAATTTGGCACATTTTATGATATTCGATCAAGTCGCTGATTCGCCTGAATGCAATATTATGTCGATAGACGCTCACGCTCGCTCGTATGCTCTGCTCTGATATCCCCGCGTGATTGGCGTCATCCTAGCAGACTTTC
>SLFF01000465.1 GCA_007124395.1 Thermomicrobiaceae bacterium
AGGGCAGTGGCCTGGACAAGGTCATTGCCAGTGTGGAGCTGGGACGCAGCTATGGCTACACGGTGGATGTGCGGGTCGAAGAGCTGGTGGATAACTTTGTCCATGCCGCCGAGCAGGAGTTCGGCCCGGTCGATATCGTCATCGCCAACGCCGGAGTGATCCCGAGCGTCGCGGTCGTCAACATGACCGTGGAGGACTGGGATCGGGTGATGAACACCAACGCCCGGGGCTGTTTCCTCACCTGCCGGGCCGGCGCCCGGAGCATGCTGGCCAACGAGACTCGCGGCAAGATCATCACCGTCTCCTCGATTGCCGCCGACGCGGCCCGGACGGACGCCTCGCACTACTGCGCCTCGAAAGCCGCCATCGTGCAGTTCACGAAATCGCTGGCACTCGAGATGTCGAAGCACCAGATCAACGTCAACATCATCAAGCCGGGATACGTAGAAGTCGAGAGCGACGTCTCACCACTCTCCGAGGAATATAAAGAGATTACCCGACAGGGAATCCCGCTGGGTCGGCCGGGCCGACCAGACGACATCGGCAACATGGCGCTCTTCCTGGCGTCTGAGTATGCCGAGCACATCACAGGAGAATCGTTCGTGGTGGCTGGTGGTGCATCGGCCGGACGGGCCAACCTGCCCCCGGCACAGCCGTAATCTAGCGTTGCACATCTTCCATTCGAGACCCGGCTGATCCGGGTCTCGTCAGGGAATCGAACCAGCCTTTTCGGGATAATTCCGCATGGCAGTTTTACCCAGATAGCGATAAGCTTTGCATAAGGCAACGTTTTCCGGATCAAGCGAGACTGATGCAAGGCAAAACAACTGGTAAATCATTGATAATGTCAGTCTGGGCACGTCGCGGAACACGCGCGCTCCCTCTACTGTTGATCGCGCTGGCAGTGCTCCTGGTACCAGTAGCTCATCCGATTTCCACTGCATCACCACAAGGAAATCTGCTTGCCTCGTCGGCGGCGAGTGCGCTCGATCCTCTCGAGGTCGAGTCCACGCCCGTCTTCCACTCGTCTCTCATTCGTGGTGAAATCCAGCCGGCTGCGTTCCAACTGCTTACCAGACAATCACTGGCTCTCAGTGTCGACGGTGAGTGCTGGATGTGGAATGAAGACGGCACCCCGTCTCAGGCCGCGTTCGATACCCGGGACTCGTCAACCGCTAACTCCATGTCGGGTTCATCACTCGTGCACCCCTTCACCGAGATGTCTCACACGATGATCAGCTTCCCGCTGGTCAGTCGCTTCATAGTTGCGCTTCCAGGAATCCCGGTACTCGCCGGCGTTGCTCTCCTTCCTGAATCCCCGCCTCCAAGATCACATTAGACAACCTGATACAGGTTCCCGGGCTACCTGGGTCCGCAGGTTCCGGTGGATCGATGAATCATCGATCGACGATGAGCGCTTTGCCCCGTGGCAGCGCCCAGAACGCCCGGATTCCGGTATCAGGCACGATCACCTGTCCCTGTCTTTGTGACTCGAAGGAGAGCAAATTGAATCGAATAGCGTTCATCACGTTGACGCTCGCTACCCTGCTCATGGCAGGAACGCTGGCCGGCTGCATCGCGGATTCCCGCGACTCTGTCTCGATCGAAGATCATTGGGGGCGACCCGGGTTTGAGGGCGACAACGCCGCCGCCTACATGGAAATCCGCAATGATGGTGATGACGATGTCGCACTCATCGGCGCGAGCAGCGACATCGCCGAGACGATCGAGATCCACCAGACGCGCATGGAATCACCTGAAGATCAGAACAGTCACGATGACGAAGCTGATGACAGTGAACATGGGCAGGATAGCCACGGTCACGGCATGATGATCATGGAGGAAGTCCAGTCTATCGTCGCTCCAGCCGGATCGTCGGTACTGCTCGAGCCAGGTGGCTATCATGTGATGTTCATGGGGCTAACACGAGATCTGGAACCTGGGGACACCTTCTCGCTGACTCTTCAGTTCGACGAGATCGATGATCAGACCATCGAGATCACGGTGGAGGAGCGATGAACCTGACCACCCAGAATGCCAGAGGGCTTCCAGCCCTGTTTGTGATTATCGCACTCGGTTTGCTGGTGGCAGCCTGTAGTAGTTCAGACGAGATCGAACCGGAACCAACACCAACACCCGTTGCCACCGCGGAAGAAGGAGACGGACCACGCGGCATGGTTCTCGGTGATTCGGCCCAGGCACCGGACTTTGAATTGATCGATGATGAAGGAAATCCGTTTCGTCTCTCGGATCATCATGGCCGGGTGATCGCCATGTTCTTCGGCTATACCTTCTGTCCGGATATCTGCCCACTAACGCTCATGCACATGAGCCACGCCAAGGAAGTCCTTGGCGATCAGGCCGACGACGCCCTGTTCCTGTTCGTGACCGTTGATCCAGAACGGGACACGCCGGAGCAACTCCACCGCTACATGGCACGCGCCGATCATAACGCGATCGGGCTCACCGGCGATCCGGATACGCTTGCGCAGGTTTGGGAAGACTACAGCATCGCCGTCGATGTCGAACCTCGGGATGATGGCTCCTACCTGATCGGACATTCAGCGCAGGTCTGGTTGATCGATCCGGATGGCCACCTGGCGATGATCCTGCCACCGAGTGCCGATGGTGATGATCTGGCCAACGATGTCCGCTGGCTCATCAACGGGTCATCGTCATGAACGGTGAGGTCCGATGATCTGGCTGGTTCACCAGAGGCCGGTTCGGTTGCTTACGCTGCTTGCCCTGTATCTGGCCCTCCTGGTGGTGCCATCAACCGCCCATGCGGCGGAGAGCATTCGCCTGGATGTCAGCCAGCCAGGTCATAGCGAAGTCATCGAGGAATCGCCTGAAACAGTCAGGCTCCGGTTCAACACCGATGTTGCGGTGGACACCAGCGAGTTTCTCGTTCTCAACGCAGCGGCTGAGCCAATCGTCACCGGCCAGCCGAGATCCGGCTCCAACGATCGAGAGCTTGTCCTGCCGATCGGCACCAGGCTATCCGATGGCCTGTACACCGTGCAGTGGCGCGTCCAGTCGGATTCCGGAGATCAGCGCGCCGCCAGTTTCTTCACGTTCCAGGTCGGCAATCCAGCAGCCGCTCTTGCTGCGATGCCCCCAGAAGCGGTGTTCGAGGATGGATCGGCCTGGGTCACCGTCTCTGGCACCTGGCTGCAACTTCTGGGAACTACCCTGTCGGTCGGAATCGTCATCGTCTGGCTCCTGCTGGTGCGGCCACTGGTGGCCGATTTACGGTACGGGCGATGGCTGCGCAACCTGGCGTTACTCGGTATCGGGATTGCACTGACCGGCATCGGAGCACACATCGTCGCAGGAATCTCCGCTGGCGG
>SLFF01000005.1 GCA_007124395.1 Thermomicrobiaceae bacterium
AGACATTCAAATTCCTCCTCCGCGATGGTCGCTCGCTCTCTGCGAGTCGATCCCATCAACAAAAAGTCTTGTGATGAACTTCACAACCTCTCGTGCTTTCGAGCCATGCTCGATTTCGCGGCATTGATGCCGCCCTGGCCCCTACCGACGAACGTCCATCAGTCCGAAATGCTCGGATCCGATAGTGCTCCTCGAAGCGAGGAAGCCGCTACTCTCTGACTTTGCCGAACTGTGAATCCGGCTGAGATTCCTTAGCGGGAAGCGTTCTGGATGTCGGTAAACACTGAATCGGTGCCGTGGCGATGGCCCGTTTTTCAGTGCATCCGCCGGTGTCGACACGCGTAACCGGCATCGATGAGGACGATCCTCTGTGGATCGTCGTAACTCAGTTCAAAAGACCGTCGGACTGTGTCCAGCGCTTGCAGGATACATCACTATCACCCTCTCAACGTTGGTCCGGCTGTGAGACTCGCCAGGTGAGCAACTCGGCTGAACGCCTGCATCACTCATCGAGAATAAACAACTACCCAGCCGATACCCGCTGATCATCCCCAACCGATCTCCATCGACCTGCGCCTTCGAGAGTGTGATCAATCCCGAATGGTTGCGCCTGGCGCAACGAACTCAAGTCAATGAGACTGCGAATTGGGGGGCTAAACGAACCGTCTCCGACGGACGTCACTCCGCCAATACTAACGGATTCTCGACAAGAAGTGCAAACTACTTGTCATTAATCGCGTGCTCCGAGCGGATTCTGCCTGGCGTTTCTGACTGGTTACAGACGCAAACGGCAGGCCATGATTCCGAATTTCGTCAGTCCAGGTCGGGTCCACTGAACGAACCGGCAATTCCATCTGCCTGAGCAAAAAGCGCTGGCGTACCACCGGTGTGGTGGAAGATCACCACATCGCTGCTGGTCAGTTTCCCGGTACGGACGTGGTCGATCAATGCCGACATCGTCTTGCCGGTGTAGACCGGATCGAGCAGAAGGCCCTCAGTGCGCGCCGCAATCTCGATAGCCTCGAGACATCCCTCGTTTGGAATCCCATAGCTTGGAAGATAGTAGCTGTCGTCGATAACGATGTCTGACTCGGCAAGCCGTACGTCAGTCCCGATATGCTCTGCGGTGGCGTTGGCCAGCGGGAGCACCACCGAGCGGGTTTTCTCGGCATTCTGATCACAGGCACTGCCGACCACCGCGAACGGAGCATGCGCCAGCTTCGCCCCGAGCGCCAGCCCGGCATGTGTTCCACCGGACGTACTGCTAGTGGTGTACCAGTGTGTCGCGGTCATTGAGTTATCGCGCAGCTGAGTAATCGTCTCGTACACTGCGTTGACGTAGGCGGTTGCTCCGATTGCGTTGGATCCGCCACCAGGGATGACATAGGGCCGCTCGCCCTTGTCACGAAGGTCAGCGGCTACCTGATCCATGAAACGCAGACGATCCTGCCAGTCGCCCTGGTACCACTCGATCTTGGCTCCCATGATGTTGTCGAGCAGCAGGTTGCCCTGCGGAGCCTGATCCGGGTCGGTCGACCCGTAGTGCTTCGAGTACGGCGCGAAGATCAATACGGCCTTCAATCCGGATTTCCGGGCTGCGGCGGCCGTCTGGCGGCAGTGGTTCGATTGTGGCGCCCCGGCCGTCATCAGAACGGTTGCGTCCTGCGCCAGCGCATCTGCTACCAGGTACTCCAGCTTTCGCGCTTTGTTTCCCCCAAGCGCCAGACCGGTGAGATCGTCTCGCTTGATCCAGATCTCCGGCCCGCCGAGTTCCGCGCTCAGATTGGGCGCCGGCTCCAGTGGCGTCGGGAGATGAGCAATATCAACGCGTGGGATGCTTGTCAGTCGCACAGGCATCTTCCTTCCCAGAAAAAGCACCCGCCGAATGGCGGGTGCGCGGTTTTCATTCCTGTCGGGAGGATGCTACCCGAACACCATCACAGCGGCAACCGGATCGACTTTTTCGGACGATCGTCGATCAATATCCGAGATCGCGCAGCTTCGGAAGCACCTTCTCACCGTAGAGCTTGATGAACCGCTCCTGATCGGGACCCGGTGCATGGAAGACGAGATGCCGGAAGCCCAGATCGAGATATGGCTTGAGTTTCTCGATGTGCTCGTCCGGATCTGTCGAGACGATCCAGCGACTGGCAGCCCGTTCAGCCGGCAGCGCATCGGCCAGTTTCTCCATCTCCATCGGATCTTCGACACCGGTCTTTTCTTCAGGAGACAGCGCCAGAGCACCCCAATAACGAGTGTCCTCCATCGCTTTATCCATATCGGTGTCGAACGAGACTTTCATCTCGATCATCTTTTCGATGTCGTCGTAGTTGCGGCCGGCTTTGTCAGCACCCTCACGGACGCTGGGGAGCAGCTTCTCGCTGTAGAGCGCCGGATCCTTACCACTGGTGCAGATGAACCCATCTCCCAGCCGTCCAGCCAGGCGGGATGCCGTGGGTCCACCACCAGCGATGAAGATCGGAATCTGCTCGTCCGGGCGATCGTAGATGGTGGCTCCAGCGGTCGTGAAGTATTCACCATCCCAGTACACCCGCTCTTCGCTCCAGAGCTTCTTCATCAGCTCGACGCTCTCGCGCAGCCGTCCGAATCGCTCCTTGAACGCCGGCCACTCCATACCGGTCGCCGGCACCTCGTTCAGCGATTCACCAGTGCCAACGCCGAGAAACACCCGGCCCGGATTCAGACAGGCGATCGTGCCCATCGCCTGAGCCACGATCGACGGATGATATCGGAAGGTCGGGGTGACGACGCTCGTACCAAGTTTCACCCGGCTGGTTCGCTCGCCGAGTGCAGCGACCCAGGAGAATGAGAATGGCGAATGTCCGCCCGTGTGGCGCCATGGTTGAAAGTGGTCACTAACCACAACGGAATCGAACCCGTTCTCTTCGGCAGCAATTCCAAAATCCAGCATCTCGCGTGGCGCAAATTGCTCAGCGGACGCCTTGTACCCGAGGGTAAGCATCGAGGCTCCCTTCTCACCGCATGTGAAAACATATCGCTTGTTATCCCGCCCCATACAATTAATCCATATTGCATGATTCGGTCCGTAGCTTTGCTATCAGAACCAGTCCGCCCGGATCGAGGCGATCGCGTGTTCACTCCTTCTGGACGCTATCAGATCAGCAAATATTCCCGCCATCACGGCTGCACCGCGCCAGACCAGCTCCAGAGCGATTACCACGGCGCTGATCACGGTGACTCTCAACACGAGGTAGCTGCTTCCACGATGGATGAACGGATGACCGTCCACTGGCACTGTGCGGGCAATCAGCAGGACAGTCAAGCTACCGGGATTCACCGCCACAGACGGCCACTACT
>SLFF01000015.1 GCA_007124395.1 Thermomicrobiaceae bacterium
AAGAACGCGGCGAACCCGGCAAGGTACCCGCCTCGATTGCCCGTCGGAAAGCGCACCTCGATCGGAAAAGTCTGGTTGGTGAGCGGGGACTCGAACGTCACAATCGCCGACCGCTGTCCGGGCAAGACTGCTCCGGAAATGATCGACTGGAACGTTGCATCGTACGGCAGTACGCCGTGACGATGTTCGTAGAATGTCAGAACGTGCTCGACGACACCCGCATCAATGATTGAGGGTTCATCGTTCAGATCGATGAGAACACGATAGTCCTGGCCAACCTCGCTCGCCTTCCGGTTTGCAACATCCGGAGTTGACGTGCCAGACGTCGTCCAGAAGTGCGCACCAGCAATCCCGACGAACTCGAAATCACGCGTTTCTCGGGAGAGTCGGAAGTTCACCGAGAATACGTGCAGTGGGTATTCCTGAGCGTTCTGACGAATCCCCAGCAGATCCTGGACGATCTGATGATCGGAAACCGGTCCACCCTGCTCGGCAACATAGTCTTTGATCCGTCGCAGATCACCGCGACTCAGCCGCGGGACTTTGTCCTCGGCCATCCACTCGTCGCCGAAGGTGGCAACAGCATAGTCATAGGCCAGTTGGTCGCGAAGCGCCTGGATAATCTCCTCATCCGTGGCGTCGTTCAGATCTTCAACAGTCTCGACGTCCGCGGCGGCCGGAGCCGCTGGTGCCTCAGGCTCGTCTTGAGGAACAGCTTCAGGTTCGTCGAGCGGCTGATCAGAGAACGTGTCATCACTTGTGACGCCATCATCCGAATAGGTGCCGAATCCTTCGTCGTCGGCAATTGCCGTTCGCCGAGCCGGATAATTGGAAGGCGTTGGCAGTGGCTCGCTGAAACGCGCAGCGAACGTGTGTTCAGTGTCGACGACGCTTTCCAGCACCGGAAGCATCCCGGTCCGCGTGGTCAGAAAGATGACCTCATCATCCTGCTCCTGGCGAATGAAGATGTGATCGTTTGCCTTCAATGCGGCATCGATCGAATCAACCTTGGTGCCATCCGCGGTTTCCAGATGATCGGCAATAGCGCTCAACCGCACTGAGATAGGAGATGTTGTGCTAAAGAATCGAGCAGTTGCGCTTACCAGCCCGAAGACCTTCTCGGCCACTTCCTTCTGGTTTGCTGATCCCTTGAACTTCGGACGGACTGTTTCCGCGGTTGCCTGCATGGTAAGCCTTCCTGCTTTGTCAGAAGCGTTCAATCTGGAGCGGGGAATCCGCCAGCCTATCGCTGCCGCAACGAGGCGATAAGTTCTTGCGTTGATACGGGACGATCCTGATTACGAAGAATGGTGATCACGTAGGTAATTTGCTCATCCGTGAGTCGCACTTGGCGCACAGTCTTACTCCTTTGCGGTACAAGGTTCGCCAACCGCGCAGTATACCGCAAACGGAGCCAATCTTCAACCGTTTGTTGAGCAAGAGTGAACCGTGTTATTGCGTCTCTATCGACCGCAACGCCAGTGCTGATGCTCCTATGACATTTGCATCCGCTCCAAGGAATGACCGGGTAATCCGCGCACGACGAGCAGCGGCCGGATATGAGTATTGCCGCACTCGCGCCATCAGTGGATCGATCAATACCGTTCCTGATTCTGAAACGTATCCCCCGAACACCACAACACCTGGACTCAGGACGGTGATCAGGTTCGCCACTGCAATGCCAAGTACCTGTACCGTCTCGGCGATTACCTGGCTGGCTACCCCGTCGCCCCGTTCGGAATCCGCGAAAATCGACCGCACGGTGAGCGTCCGCTCGCCTTCGGCCATCATGATCGCCTGCTCATCACTTGATTCTTGAACGGCCTTCCGGAAACGCGACAGAATCGACGGTCCGGACGCATAGGCTTCGAGATGACCGGGTTTCCCGCAGGAGCAAATCGGGCCATCGGGGGCGATCATCATGTGGCCGATCTCTCCAGCAGTGTTGGACGGTCCGCGGACAAACTGGCCATCAACCATGATCCCGGCACCGACGCCGGTACCAAGATGGATATAGACAACGTCCCGGCTACCTCTGGCTGCACCGAACCGCGCTTCCCCAAGAGCAGCGGCACGTGCATCGTTCTCCATAATGGTGGACACGCCGAGATTTTCCTCGATGAGGTGGACTAGCGGGAAGTTCTCAAACCCGGGCGCACGGTGTGACAGCAGTGTCAGCCCACGATCAGCATCTACCGGTCCACCAAACGCGATACCCGCTGCCGAAAGCTGATCGGTACGCACGTCAGCGCGGTGGCAGGCTTCGTCGATCAGGCCCTCCACCGTATCGAGCACTGTAGTCGCCGCTGCTGAACTGTCGATTGCATGGGCCTGCCCGATAATCGCTCCCGCGCGGTCACAAACGACAACTCGCTGCCCACGCCCACTAATTTCGATCCCGAGCACCCGTGTTTCCGGGTCGATCACCTGTCTGCCGGATTCGGTTGTTCCCCACTCGAATTGCTCACCCATCGTTTCTCCACAACAGCTGATCGCCGCTTGCTCGCGGCCCCGAACCCAACAGAAATCTGGCTGAATCGTAGCAGGTTTGTGCGAAAATACACGATCGATCGTGCAGCACCATTCTCGCACAGAAATAGGTTGGCAGCGCCGGCTGGTGCATGGTAGACTCTGCGCCGTAACGAGTGAAGAGCATTCCCCGATAGCTCAATGGTAGAGCGACCGGCTGTTAACCGGTAGGTTGTAGGTTCGAGTCCTACTCGGGGAGCCCGAAAAGGCGCCACAAATGTGGCGCCTTTTTGTATCAGTTTTCCAACCTCGTGCTACACTCGCCTCCAACACGTAACGAAGACACCAGCCACCGAACAGAATGGAGCACGAATGCTTGCCCTGACTGCACAGGATGTCCAGACGCTCGTCCCGATGAAGCGCGCTGTCGAACTCATGAAGATCGTCTTTTCGGATCTTTCGGCGGGCAAGACCACCTCTCCACTCCGAACTCCAGTACCGGTACCTGAGGCAGACGGCGTCAGCCTCTTCATGCCGGCCTACGTTCCGTCAATCGAGGGACTTGGGATGAAGGTCGTCTCGGTATTCCCGCGAAACCGGGAGCAGAACAAACCGACAATCAATGCCATTGTGGCCGTCCTCGATGCCAGCACTGGCGAGCCGGTGGCGCTGATGGACGGAACATTCCTCACCGCCCTTCGAACCGGAGCTGGTGCGGGAGCCGCAGCCGATCTTCTCGCGCGAAAAGACAGCAAGGTCATCACCTGCATCGGCGCCGGCGCGCAGGGCCTGACGCAGGTCTGGTCCGTTTCGGAAGTTCGCGACATCGAGACCGTCTACATCTACGATCCCGACGATTCGATGCGCGAGTCATTCGTTGATCGCCTGGCTCGTTACGACTCAAATCTTGCGAAGAAGGTAGTTCCCGTGACTGACCTGCCAGCTGCACTGCGGGAGTCCGATGTGGTCTGCACGGCGACCACATCAAAGACGCCAGTTTATGATCATGCAGATATCCAGCCAGGTACGCACATCAACGCCGTCGGCGCCTTTCAGCCGACGATACAGGAGATCCCTGTCGAGACGCTGCTAAACAGCTATGTGGTTGTCGATTCGGTTGAGGCGGCAATTGAGGAAGCTGGCGACCTCCAGATTCCGATCAACAACGGAGAGATCAGTCGCGACCTGATAAGTGTCGAAGTCGGGCACCTCGTCGATGGAACGGCGAAAGGCCGAACGAGCGACGAGCAGATCACGTTCTTCAAGTCGGTCGGTAATGCCGTTCAGGACATCATCGTCGCCAAGGAAGCCGTGTCTCGCGCGATAGAGACTGGCCGGGGGCAGGAATTCTCGCTCTAGCTGGAACGGCAGCGAACTCTGGTAACGCAAACGCGCCGGGAATGTTCCCGGCGCGTTTCTCGTTCAAGTGATTCCCGAACTTCTGGATCGTTAGTCTGCAGCCACCGGCTCGAGTCGGAGTCTTGGCTGACTCACCGGACACTGACCTTGCGGGCACGTCCCATCCCGGAAGTGCGCTTCGAACTCATCCGGGAACGCCTTCATCATGCCCAGCAGCGGCATCGGCGCGACCTGGCCAAGTCCGCACAAAGAAAGATCAATAATGTTCTCACTCGTTGCCTCGATCAGGGCAGCCACGTCGTTCGGCGACTGGCCATTGCGGACCTTATCGACAATCTCGAGCAGCGCCTTGTTGCCCAGTCTGCAGGGTGTGCACTTGGCGCAGGACTCATATCGGTTGAACTGGGTCAGGTAACGCGCGAAGTCAACCGCGCAGATCGACTCGTCAAAGGCAACGAACCCCCCGGAGCCGAGCATGGCGCCGACTTCTTCCAGCGATTCGAAATCGATACCCACGTCGAGCTGGTCCATTCGCAACGGTCCTGCAGAGACACCGCCCATCTGGATGCCCTTGAGTGTGTATCCCTCTTTCGCTCCGCCGTAGATGTCTTCAATAAGCGATCTCAACGAGTAGCCCATATCGACTTCAGCCACACCGATTCTCGCCACCGGACCCTGAATCGTAACGAGTTTGGTGCCCTTGCTCTGTTCCGTGCCGATCGAAGCGTACCAGGAGCCGCCATTGGTGATGATTGACGGAACCGCGGCGTAGGTCTCGGTGTTGTTCAACACCGTCGGACGCCGCCAGACACCCTCTTCAACTGATCGGGGTGGCTTGGTTCGTGGCTGTCCACGCTCACCCATGATGGCGTACATCAATGCTGAGCCTTCGCCGCAAATGTAGGCGCCACCACCACTTCGAACGCGCATGTGAAACGATTTGCCAGTACCGAGCACGTTGTCACCGAGCAGACCCAGCTCGTAGGCCTGGTCGACGGCGTGCTGGAACCGCGCCAGCGCCAGTACGTGCTCACCACCGATGTAGTTGTACCCGTGTGGTGTCTCGAGCGCGACACAGGCAATCATCAGTCCTTCGAGGACTAGATGGGGGTCACTCTCGATCAGCCGGCGATCCTTGAATACGTTCGGCTCGCCTTCGTGACTGTTGGCAACCACATATTTTGGCCACGCCTGCGTTCGCCGTCCGCTCTCCCACTTGATCCCTGCCGGGAAGCCGGCCCCGCCACGTCCGCGAACGTTTGATTCCTTGACTTCATGAACGATCTCTTCGGGGGTCATCTCCAGCAACGCCTTGACGAATCCGGCGTAGCCACCATTGGCGATGTACTCTTCGATCGAGTCTGGATCGATTTCGCCGGCTCGCTTGAAGAGCAAGCGATGCTGGCCCTTGAGGAACGGGTGCTCGTTGAGCGGTGCGATCCCTTTGAACGATTCATCGCCACGGACACCCATCGCATGCTCAACCGGGAAATCACCGGACTTGAATGCCTGAACGAGTTCCGGAACGAGATCTGTCACCACATTCTGAAATACGATGCCCGGGCTGTCCGGGGCAATGACTTCTATGAACGGCTCGGCGAAACACCAGCCGGCACAGCCGACCTGATGCAGCTCGTAGTCCAGTCCACTGTTGTCTAGGTGGAGCTGGAGGTTCGACCAGGTGTCAAGCGCGCCTTTCGCCTTGCTGCACTCACTGATGCCGACATTGATCACCCAGCGATCGCCACCGAACTTTGACGTCCAGCGCTCATGAGCCTCGCTAGCGTATTTCTCGAAGGCTTCCTGATTAGTCAGTCTCATCGGAATCCTCCCCGGTTGCGGCTTTTGACTCGGACCGGAGCGTCTCCATCAGCCCTTCGAACGATTCGACGGTCAGATGGCCGCAATAGTCGTGATGATCGAGCTGTGCCACCGGGGCGAGATCACAGACACCCAGGCACCCATTGACGATTTGAACCGTCAAGGTTCCATCCCTGGTCGTCTTTCCGCTGGTCACGTCATAGCGTAGATCGAGATGATCGACCAGTTTCTGAGAGCCCCCGACATAGCAGGCCGTCCCATGGCAGAGCAGCATTGTGTGTTCGCCTGGTTCGTCCGTCAGGAAGTCAGCATAGAATGTCAGTAGCCCGAAAATCCGGTTGGTGCTGACACCCAGGTGCTCGGCAATCGCTTCAGTGGCAGCCTTCGGCACATAGCCGTACAGGTGCTGAGCCTCCTGGCACGCCTGAACGATAAGCTCCAGCGAATCCTGATAATTCTCAGGGTTATAGCGGTCTTCGAGAATCGTGCGAAGCGGTTGCAGGTCGATTTCAGAGGCAGGTGCGCCATGCGCCAAGGTTCGTTCCCTTCAGACTGGGCGGGCAACACCATGTTGCACCGTTCTGTGAGGGCGTTCACATATGCTCTGGAGTATAACAACGCCCATTTTTCCCGGCAAATCGTGGCAAAATAGTGACACACAAACGGGTCATCCGCGTTTGCGCCAATTCGAGACATATATGTTGAAAGGTTCTTCTCCTGTGTCGTATTGGGACATCATCGCTGAGAACCAGATCAAGGACGCGATTCAGAAGGGCGATTTCGAAAACCTCAAGAATGCAGGCCGCCCTCTCGCCAGCAACAACGACGAGATGGCCGGGGAAAACTGGATCGCGAATCACATCCTCGAGCAAAATGACGAACTCCCCGACTGGCTCTCGCTTCGCCTGGATATCACTCGCCAGCGAGAAGTAGCGAAGAAGTTCCGGGATGAGGCGATAGAGCGACTCAACGAACTGCCGAACCGTCTATGGCCGACCGATGCGCGATTGCGCCGGTTGATCGAGTTGTACGGAAAGAATGTGAAGAAGCTGAATCTGTTGATCGATGAACACAATCATCGATGTCCATCTATTCAGCATGAGCTGGTGCGAATGCGTGAAGACGCGATCGACCGCAAACGCGAGATCATTCGCCGGGAGCGAGGGCTCGCATTTACTCGTGACTCAACTGTCGAACCCGATCGATGAGGCGCTCCGGAGCCGAAACCTTCCGGCAATGCTCACCGATAATCGTAAGCATTCCTTCTTCGAGGCGAAATACGTGTTTGCATGGAGGGCATGCGTCAAGATGTTGACGCACACGCCTGTGCTCGTCATCCGTGAGCTCCCGATCAATGTATTGATACAGGAGCTTTGCAATCTGCTCGCAGTTGCGCATTATCCTGCCCCTTGCGCTTCGGTATCTGTGTCCTGACGAATCGACATCAATTGCTCTCGAAGGCGCTTGCGAGCCCGGTGCAATCGAGACATCACCGTTCCAACCGGAATATCGAGAATCTCAGCGATCTCTCGATATGCAAAACCTTCGACGTCGGCCAGAAGCACAACCTGTCGATAGTTATCCTGAAGATCATCCAGTGCGCGAAATACATCAGCATCGTCGATCTGGGCCAGAATCTGGTCCTCGGTAATCGAAGATGACGGCTGCACACCGCTCTCCACCAGATGGCTGTACAGGTAGTACTCCTCAACATCATCCAGTGACTGGTTGCGCGGTCGACGAACCCGCTTCCGGTACTCGTTGATGAACGAGTTCGTCTGTATCTTGAACAGCCAGGCACGCAGATTTGTTCCCGGCTTGAACTGCGCGATCGATCGGAACGCACGCAAGTACGTTTCCTGAACCAGATCCTCGGCATCGGCTGGATTCCCCGTCATTCGGAGCGCCGTGCGATAGAGAGAATCGATATAGGAGATGGCCTCATCTTTGATTGCCTGTAGTTGATCGGTTTCCGGGCAGCACGTGTTTGACAATTCCTGGACCCTTTCACGCCACCGTGAGGTAGTGGTAACGGGCCGGTCTTCATTGACCGGCGCGGTGGATCAATTGATTGGGATATTCGCACGTCTGGGGCCGTAGAGCTGCAGAATCAGCGGCGTCTATTGAATTGCCTGAGGAAATTTCCGTCGAACGATTCAAGAAAACGATGCATGTCGAGAACATCATCCACCGTGACCGGATCAGTCTCGGCATACTCAGATTCGAATGCATCTTCTTCTTCGATCAGATCGATAGCCGCTGCTTCTACTGTCGTACCGTCGTCGTGTTCACCAACAACAGCCGCCACAAACGACTGTGTTGCGCACTCAGGACAGCGAACAGCCAGTACCCACAGATTTCCGTTTCGTCCAACGACTCGCATGTCGTCCAACGAAAAACGCTGGCGGCATTGAACACAGTCTTCAACAACCGACAGCACAATGCGTCTGACTTCCGATGAGTGATCGTGTTCCATCACATCGCTCAGACCGAGCTAATTCTCTCGCTTTCTGTCGAAATCATCCAGATCGAGTGAGTTGATGAAGTCCCGAAAGACGGTCAGATCTTCCTCCGCAGGCGAGTCGGTCGAAGCAGACGATGATTCCGCCTCCGACATCGCTGCGTCCTCATCAACTTCCTGTTCTGATTCAGCGTCGAGCATCACACCAGCTCGCTCCATTACCGATTCATCGACAAAGATCGACACGTCGGTACGAACGGCCAGCGCAATCGCATCACTCGGGCGGCTATCGATTTCCACCCGACGACCCTGCTGATCGATAACGATCCTGGCGTAAAAAACGTCTTGCGCGAGATCAGTTACGAGGATCTCCTGAACCGTTCCTCCCATGTCACTGATCATCGTCTTGATCAGATCATACGGAAGCGGACGTGCTGCAGAGACACCCTGGAGTTCCATTGCGATCGCTTCAGCCTCGAACGGTCCGATCCAGATCGGCAGGTGTCGCTCGCCATCAACTTCCTTGAGGATGACGACTCGATGTTGTGTGACAAGGCTGACACGAATACTGTCGACAATCGTCTCAATCATCCGGCGAACCTTCCTCGCGCGCCGTTCGGATCATTTCGACCCGACTTCTGAACCACGAGCACGCGCCGTATCGAGCGTGAGACCTCAATTTCGATTCTACTATCCGGAACGAAGCGACGCCACAGACAAGCACGTTACTCATTCGAGGGCGTATGAGGGTCTCGGGAAGACCTGAACCGATCCGGGGGGCCAGTACGCCACCCACGACTTCCCAATTATGTCATCTTTGGGCACCGTGCCGAACGAGCGTGAGTCGCTCGAGTTCTCACGATTGTCACCAAGAACGAAAAACTCGTCTTCAGGTATGACAATCGCTGACTGATTCCCACCGCGCCAACTCGTCGATGAGGAGACATAGTTCTCTTCGAGCATCATATCGTTGACCCAGACCGAGCCATCACGAATATCTACCGTTTCTCCCGGTAAACCAATGATCCTCTTGATGTACGGATCAGAACCCGATCCTGGCGGGGTAAACACCACGATATCGCCGCGCTGGGGCGGATTGAAAATGTATCTTCGATCTTCTGCCTGCCTAGTCACACCCGGAAGTGCACTGAGTACCGAGTTCAGGTCAAAACTGGTGTAGGCTCGTCGGTTGATAACCAGCATCTCAGAGTGAGACAGGGTCGGTTCCATACTATTTCCATCAACCCGGAAATTGATGACCACACCGCGAACCATGAGGAAGATCAGAAGAGCCAGCAGGATCGTCTCGATGATCTCCCAGGCCGTTGCCCGGTGATCTTTCTTGCCCGCTTCCTGCTCCGATTGTTCAGGGTATTGATCTTCAGCCGGATAGCTGGCGTATTCGGCAGCTTCCGCATAGCCTGAATGCTCGGGGTAATCAGGTTGGTGCGCTTGGTCTCGGTTCCATCGGGGTTCGGAATCCATGAACGGACCTGATGAACGGCGCTCTGGGTTATCGCTACGATCCACTTATCCTCCATAAAACGCCTTGGGCACCCGGCATAGCCGTCGTGCAACAGAGATTATACATTCGTCAGCGTCTGAATTCCGAAACTTTTGGGTCATATGGATTGCCCGGAGAATCGACGCGGTCAACGTATAATTCAGACATCTGAGCGCGTCAGCCGAGAAATCTCACGTCCGACTCCTGATTATCTGGTCACGGCAACATCGAGATCACGGGCAGGTATGGAACCAACTCGTCGGCCAGCAACAACATTACTCAGTCAGGGCACCGTTCTCGAGGATCGCTACGAGATCCTGCGGATCTGTGGCCGTGGCGGTATGAGCACGGTCTACGCAGCGCGTGATCTGCGGTTTCACCATGTCGAACGCATGTGTGCGGTCAAGGAGATGCAAGTCGCGGCGCCTGACGATCACACGCGCGTCCTCCGCATCGCAACCTTCGAGCAGGAAGCGGCGATGCTGGCGACGCTGAGTCACCATGCGATCCCCAAGATCTTCGATACATTCTTCGGCGGGGGGCTCGTTTACCTCGTTCTCGAATTCATCGAGGGCGAGAACCTCGAATCAGTCATCGACAACGCTCCCGAGCCCATGCCCGAGGCGACATTGATCAACTGGGGGCTGCAGATCCTCGAGGTGCTCGAATACCTGCACGGCCACGCTCCTGAGCCGATCGTCTTCCGTGATCTGAAGCCGTCAAACATTATGCTCAAGCCTGACGGCCGACTGTCGCTGATCGATTTCGGCATTGCGCGGACGTTCCAGCCGATGCAAAAGGGAACCATGATCGGCACCGAAGGCTACGCTCCTCCGGAGCAGTATCGTGGAGTCGCCGAACCGCGTGGCGATATCTACGCACTTGGAGCTACCCTGCATCATCTGGCAACCCGAACCGATCCGCGTAGCGAAACGCCCTTTACGTTCGAGCAGAGACCGGCACGCAAGACCAACCCTGATTTGTCTCGTGAGTTCGAAGAGATTCTTACCCGGTCACTGGCCTATTCTGCCGCGGATCGATTTCCCAGCGCCCAGGCCATGGCAACCGCACTCAGGGGCCTGAACCCCGAAGAAGTCGCTCCTTGCGAGGCCAATCAATCGGCTAATCAGAATTCCGGCAAGACAACGGGCATTGCGCCACCAGTGAAAAACCTGACCCAGTTCGGAACAACGTTCATCGATGGCGCCGGCCCCGAGCACGTTGAAGCGGAGAGCGAGGAACTGCCACTCCCGGATGGGTCGCTTCCGGTTAAAGAGCGGGTGGTCTGGGCACACAAGACTGGCGATGAAGTACGGGGTAGCGCAGTGATTCATCATCGTCGCGCGCTGATCGGATCCTATGATCGTCATCTCTACTCGATAGACCAGTCATCAGGAGCAGTCAACTGGCGTTTCCGCTGTCATCGCGGCGTCGTGGCCCGGCCGGCCATCGCCGGCGATTACGCGTACGTCGGGGCCGAAGACCAGTCGTTCTATTGCGTCCGAATGTCGAACGGTCGGATGGAGTGGACATTCCGCGCAGCGATGCCAATCCGGTCATCGGCGAGCGTTGCGAACTCACGCGTGGTTTTCGGAGCAGACGATGGCTACTGCTATGCACTGGACAGCACGACAGGTGAACTCAGGTGGCGGCAGCGCACCTGGGGGCCCGTACGGTCATCTCCGGCCAGCCATCAGGACAGCTTCCTGATCGGCTCGGATGACGGCGCAGTTTACCGTTTGAACAGTGACGATGGCCGGATCGTCTGGCGAACTCCCCTTGGAGCGCGCATCTTCTCATCCGCGGGTGTCGATTCAGGCGTCGTGATCATTGGCTGCAACAACGGTGGGATCTACGGACTTTCGTTTCAATCCGGGGAAATTCTCTGGAAGCAGCAAACACCCAACGAAGTCTGGGCAAGTCCGAGAATTCTCGGTGGGGTCGCGTACATCGGGGGAACCGACGGAGCGTTGTACGCACTGAGCACCAGTGACGGAAGCGAGATCTGGCGCACGCAGATCGCAAATCAGATCACATCTACCGTGGGAATCTACAGCGGCTATGGCTATGTCGGGACAATTGACGGTTATGTAAACTGCGTCAACCTGAGAGACGGTGGCACCGTCTGGCGATATCGACTGGGAGGACCAGTAACGTCGACTCCAGCTATTGGCGACGGCGTTCTGATTATCGGCAGTCTGGATCACAAGGTCTATGGTTTGAGGCTCTAACGACGAACGAGTTGTGAAACGGAGGGCGAACATCAGTGGCAGTCAAAGTTATCCTGCACGTGTTGAACGAAGAACCGATTGTGGCTGATCTCGACGAGCTTCCAGATACGAAAGATAACTGCGTTGTGGCTCGCAAACCACGCAGACGCGATGGGAAGTCACTGTCCATGCTGGCCGAAGGGGTGGAAACAGTCATCTATCCCTGGACACGCATAACTTTCATTGAGGTGCTGGATACAGTTCGCGCCTCGTCGGGGTCGACAGCGGAGAACATCGTGGGCTTCTTCCGGGAAGACAGTCGGGAATCGTAGCGACAGTCGCACCCAGTTGACTTGAGTGCGGTACGTCAATGACACAGGACGTTCGACAAAAGCAGCCCCGATGGAGTGCCTCCGTCGGGGCTGCTCGTTTGCTCTAGAGCTGGTCAGGCAGGCTATCGAACGCTAAATT
>SLFF01000293.1 GCA_007124395.1 Thermomicrobiaceae bacterium
TACTTCAGCCAACCGGACATAGGTCCCGAAAGCCAGAGTGCCCCTTTTCGGAATCATCACCTGTATGTACACTGATGTTGCGTAAGGAACGACGCACTGGCATTCTCATTCTGGGACAACAGGAGTGAACGTACATGAAGAAACGACAACGAACCCTCGGACGGAAAACGATTACCACGATCGGTGCGCTGGTTTTCACGTTCGCAATTGCCGGCGGCACCCTTGCCTCGACATACACCATCTCGCCTGGCGACACCGTCTGGTCGATTGCCCAGACGAACGGCGTCTCCGTCGACGAGCTCGTCGCCGCAAACAATCTCCAGAATGCAAACCTGATCTACCCAGGTCAGCAGCTGACGATCCCTGGCCAGGAACCAGCCCCACCGTCCAACAACAGTGGTGGTCAGGGTGGAAACAGCGGCTCCGGTAGCACCGGTGGCGGATATACGGTACAGCCCGGCGACACCCTCTGGTCGATCGCATCGCGCAACGGGGTATCGGTAAACGATATTTTGGCCGCCAATGCCGGTACCATCCCGAACCAGAACATGATCTACGTCGGCCAGAACCTCTCCGTTCCAGGTTCCGGGCAGGGTGGCAACGCATCACCGCCGGCCCAGAGTCCGGATCCTGAGCCACCCGCCGGGCCGAGCGGGGCTATCCCACAGATGTTGCACGATACCGCCCTCGAGTACGGCCTCGACCCGGCCCTGGTTCAGGCAGTGGCCTGGCAGGAAAGCGGCTGGAATCAGTCAGCGGTCAGCAGCTCGGGCGCTCAGGGCGTCATGCAGATCATGCCTGCCACCGGTGCCTGGATCGCCAGCGACATCGTTGGTCGGCCGCTCGACGTCCAGGGAAGCGCGTCCGATAACATCGTCGCCGGGGTCGCCTATCTCGCGTATCTCTATGGGTTCACCAATGGCAGCGAAACCCGGGCGCTCGCAAGCTACTATCAGGGACCAAACAGTGTTGTGCGCTTCGGCATTCTGCCGGGGTCACACAACTACGTATCGTCCGTACAGGCTATCCGTTCCAACATTCAGAACTACGGAACGCCAACCAGATAGTAACGTTCGGGGCCCTGAACGGATTATGTAATTACGAGTACGTTCAGGCGTCGTGTCCCCAGGCCTGACGGCTCGGACCATCGGGGCGGTTGAAACAACCGCCCCGATTTCTCCTTCCTGTTTCGAGCGTTCAACTTCGTGAACTCACGGTATACTGCCCGCTATGAGTGGGACTGAGCAACCATCACCGAAACGCACCGGTGGACTCTTTCATCTCTACCGGGAAAATCCCGTCCTCCTGACGCTTTCCATCATCATGTTCACCAACATGCTGGGGTTCGGGATGATCGTTCCCGTCATCCCACTCTATGGACGTACCTTCGATGTCTCCTCGACGATGATCGGTCTGCTGGTGACGTCGTTCGGCGTTGCCCGGCTTGTTTTCAACCTGCCAGCCGGACGCCTGGCGGACCGGATCGGCCGCCGAAAGCTCCTGATTGCCGGACCGCTGATCTCCTCGGTTGGAGCTGCGCTCGCCTTTCTCTCACCGGACTACTGGCTCCTCGTCTCAGCCCTCTCGATTCAGGGCGTGGGCTCGGCCATCTATGCAACTGCGGCGATGACCACGCTGGCGGACATCTCTACCGATGCCAACCGCGGACGGATGATGAGTCTTCATCAGGGCTCGCTGTTGTTAGGGTCTGCCTTCGGCCCAACCATTGGCGGCATCATCGGCGGGTTTTTCGGCCTTCAGTCAGTCTTCCTTGCCGCGATCTTCATGTATCTGGCCGTGGCGTTTCTGGCGTTCACCCGTGTCGAGGAGACGTTGAAGCGCGATGTTTCCGAGGGTAGCCGCAGGGGTCGCTCTGCGGCAGGAGCCAGCGCCCTGGGACTCTTGCTGAACTTCAGCTTTCTGGCGGTGGCGATGGTCTCGATGATGGTGTTCTTCACCCGCACCGGTGCCAGAGCCACGGTTGTCCCGCTACGGGGTGCCGAAGATCTCCTGATGAGCCCGACGATGATCGGCGCACTTTTGACGGTAGCCGCCATCCTCAACGTAATGGCGTTGCCACTAGCTGGCTGGGGGATCGACACCTTCGGGCGCAAGAATATGATCGTCCCAAGCATCATGATCAGTGGGGTGGGCGTGTTCATCATGGCCACGGCGCCGAGTGTTCCGCTGATGTTCCTCGGGATCGCTATCTATGGCGCCGGAACCGGCGTAGCTGGTCCTGCTCCGGCGGCCTATGTTGCTGACCTGGCACGTGGCAGGAACTACGGCGCGACACTTGGTCTATTCCGCACCATGAGCGACGCTGGCTTCGTGCTCGGCCCTATTCTGCTCGGCTGGCTCTCTGATCTCCGCAGCTTCAGCTTTGCACTTTATGTCAATGCTGCACTTCTGGTGATCGTCGGGATTCTCTTCGGGATCTTTGCCAAAGAAGCTCGTCGTGAGGATGACGAGGATCCAGTGGAAGACGAGACAGCATCGTCAGAATCGGAGAATGAAGATTCTGCCAGGCCGTGACGGCAGGCAAAGCTTTACCGGCGACGGTCATCCTGCAAACGCTGCTCGATATCAGCTTCGATCCGCACCAGATACCGTCGAACGTCTTCGGAGCTGCACGCGAACGAATCAGAGTCCCCTCGATAGTAGCGCAGGGCTGCATCGAGGACCGATCGATCCTCACCGGAAACCCGGCCGAGCGCCCACTCCCCGGCTTCGCGTTTCGAGATCACCGAACCATCAATGAGGTATCTGAGCACGCGAGGCAAATTCAGCACGGCGTAGACCGGCTGACTGGAGATGCGCTCACGCGCCCAGGAAACGTCCCGGAGAAGCGAGTCGAGAAATTCGCTTGCCGGAACCTCCGGGAATACACTCTCGACTTCCTCGCCCGAGAGCACAACCCCTCGTGCCCGGAGCACCGTGATATGCGCGGCAAGATCCGGATCGAGGCGGTCCAAAGGCTGCCCATGCCCATGTTCAAACCTCGCCCGCCAGTCTTCGCTGAAGTGCATCGTGTACGGGGTTGGATAGCGCCACGGAAAGAGGTCCGCGTCACTGAGTACGCTCAACTCGATCGGCGCCGGATGGCTCGATAACTCCAGCAACAGCTCGATGAGACGTCGCTCATCGTCTGGAACCAGTTCTCGCCGAACACGCACCAGCAGGTCGATATCACTCAACGCCGGGTTGAAGCAGTCCATCGCCAGCGAGCCGTGCAGATAGATGCCCCGAAAGCTGGATCGAAGTATCGACTGGAGACTCGAAACCAGCCGCTCCAGTTGCCAGCGAACGTCCGAAGGAACAGGCA
>SLFF01000308.1 GCA_007124395.1 Thermomicrobiaceae bacterium
AGGTAGATCTTGTGGCCAGCAACCCGGCCTTCCTGCGTGAATCCACCCCGCTTGCCCGGCATCGGCCGGCGCTTCGGCCGCTCGATGACCTTGACGGCCGGTTCCGGTGCGGCGGCCACGGCGGGCTCTTCAGCGGCTTCCGCTTCATCCTCATGCGATGAATCGCTGACGGACGAGAGCGGCTGCGAGAGCTTGGAGCCATCGCGATAGAGTGCCATTGCCTTGAGGCCGAGCTTCCAGGACGCCATGTAGGAGTCCTCGATGTCCTGCACGGTGACATCGTTCGGCATATTGATCGTCTTGGAGATCGCGCCAGAGAGGAACGGCTGCACCGCTGCCATCATCTTGACGTGACCCATGTAGTGGATGAATCGCTCGCCGTGCCGACCACAAGCATTGGCGCAATCAAAGACCGACAGATGCTCATCTCTGATGTGCGGAGCACCTTCGACGGTCTGCATCCCGCAGATCACGTCGTTGGCCTCTTCGATCTGCTTCCAGGTGTAGCCGAGCGAACGCAGCAGGTTGAATCCTGGCTTGCTCCACTGCTCTGCGGTGAATCCGAGCCGCTTCATCGCCTCTTCGCCCAGCGTCCAGACGTTGAAGGCGAACGGAAGCTCGAACACGGCCGCCAGCATACCTTCGAGGCGGTTGATCTCGTCATCAGTCAGGCCACGCTCACGCAGTGAATCCCGGTTGATGTGCGGCGCCTCGCTGAAGCTCAGCGTGCCGAGCAGGTAGCGCATGATGTCCTGCACCTCGGTCTCGCCGTAGCCGAGCGCCTTGAGGGCCGGTTCAACCGACTGGTTGGCAATCTTGAAGTACCCGCCACCGGCCAGTTTCTTGAACTTCACCAGCGCGAAATCCGGCTCCACACCGGTGGTATCGCAATCCATCAGCAGGCCGATGGTGCCAGTTGGCGCCAGCAGTGTTGCCTGTGCGTTGCGGTAGCCGTGTTCCTCGCCGAGCTCGATGGCCCGATCCCAGGCAGTTCGGGCTGCTTCCAGCATGTCGCCGGGGCAGTAATCCGGGTTGATACTGACTGGCTTGATCGAGAGGTTCTCGTAATCCTCGTGCGTGGCGTTGTAGGCGGCCCGACGATGGTTGCGCATCACCCGGAGCATGTCGTCGCGGTTTTCCTGATACTTCGGGAACGGTCCGAGCACAGCCGACATCTCTGCCGAGGCTGCGTAGGATTCGCCCGTCAGAATGGAAGTCAGGGCACCGGCGATGGCGCGGCCTGCTTCGGAATCATAGGCCAGCCCCATCTGCATCAGCAGGGAACCGAGATTTGCATAGCCGAGGCCGAGCGTCCGGAAATCGTAGCTGTTCCGGGCAATCGACGGGCTGGGGAACTGGGCCATCAGCACGCTGATCTCCAGCACCACGGTCCAGATCCGGGTCGCGTGCTGATACTTCTCGAGATCGAACTCCCGGGTTTCCACATTGTAGAAGGTCAGGAGATTCAGCGAGGCCAGGTTGCAGGCCGTATCGTCCAGGAACATGTACTCCGAGCACGGGTTGGATGCGTTGATCCGGCCGGAGACCGGGCAGGTGTGCCAGTCGTTGATGGTGGTATCCAGCTGAACACCCGGATCGGCGCACTGCCAGGCTGCCTGAGCAATCTGGTGCCAGAGATCACGGGCTCGCACGGTGCGATGGGCGGAGCCATCGGTCCGGCGGGTCAGGTGCCATTCTTCATCATCGATGACCGCCTGGATGAAATCATCCGTAATGCGGACGGAGTTGTTGGAATTCTGGCCGGAGACCGTGGCGTAGGCTTCTCCATTGAAATCGGCCGAGTACCCGGCAGCGATCAGTGCCGCCACCTTCTGCTCTTCTTCGGCCTTCCAGTTGATGAATGCCTCGATGTCCGGATGATCGATATCGACCACCACCATCTTGGCTGCCCGCCGGGTGGTGCCACCGCTCTTGATGGCGCCGGCTGCACGATCGAAGATCTTCAGGAAACTCATCAGCCCGGATGATGATCCACCACCGGAAAGCGGCTCACCCTCACCGCGCAGCTGCGAGAAATTGCTCCCTGTACCGGAGCCATATTTAAAGACGCGAGCCTCCCGGATCGCCAGGTCAAAGATGCCCCCCTCGTTGACCAGGTCATCGGCGACGGACTGAATGAAGCAGGCGTGTGGAGTCGGTCGGGTATAGGCATCGGCAGACTGGACAACCTGATCGGTTTCCGGATCGACATAGGTATGTCCCTGCGCCGGGCCAGTAATGCCGTAGGCGTGGGAGAGGCCGGTGTTGAACCACTGCGGCGAGTTCGGGGCGGCCATCTGATGGACAAGCATGTACTTCAGCTCGTCTTCGAATACCTGGGCATCATCGGGGGCGGCGAAATAGCCGTGCTCTTCACCCCAATGCCGCCAGGTGTTGGCCAGCCGGGAGATCACCTGCTTTGCGCTGCGCTCCGGCCCGAGAACTGGCTCGCCGTCTTCACCGAAAATCTGATTGCCATGCTCGTCGTACTGCGGTACGCCGGCCTTTCGGAAATACTTGGAAACCATGATGTCCGTGGCGACCTGAGACCAGCTCGCGGGAATCTCCGCGTCTTCCATCTCGAAGACCACCGAGCCATCCGGGTTCGAAATCCGGGAGGTCCGCTGAACCCACTCGATCGTGCTAAACGGGTCCTGCCCCGGCTGGGTGAAGATCCGCTGGATCACCAACCCACTGGTGTCTGCCATTATGCGTACCCCTTCCTTGTGCTTCCCGCTCTTCCCTGCTTGAACGGGTGGCGCAACTGAAGCGAGAAGACCCCTGCGATCATGGCCTCGCCCACGCCTGCTAGTCAGTGCGAATGTGCCGATTATCTGAATCTGTCGATTGCTGCTCCGGTCAACGAGTTAGCAGCGCTACATTGATACGCGAGAACGATGCCCTGCCATTCAGCTGTGACAACAGTCAGAATTCTCCATAGTGATGGAGTTCCGCATTGTCAAGGGGCAGTGCGTTTTCATCAGTCAATCCCGTATATAGCGTACCTAATCCGCTGTGGACGCAACATCTAGTGTATCAACCCCGGAATCGGGATGTCTACGCTTGCCAGAGAGTCAGATTTACCAACGATTATAGAACATATGTTCGCTATGTCAAGGGGGTGTTAACCCGCTCGATCTGCCGGATCAGTGGAAGACACATTTGCCGAAGATATCGACAGATCGAGCGTCCGGACATCTGGATCCGCCTGTCGAATCGCCCTCCAGACGGGGAAACCCGGTCGTGACGCCACTCTGTGACCAGGCGGCACAGCCCTTAAATCCGCCGCTCATCAAGGCATTATAGCGGATCGTTGTACGTACG
>SLFF01000396.1 GCA_007124395.1 Thermomicrobiaceae bacterium
ATCCATCATGACGGAGTCTCATGCGCGTTTCCACTGTCCGTACATTCCCTCCCCCTGTCAGCCAAAACTGGGAGAGGGGAGAAATATGAGACGAAGCCGCGCCCAACCAACGTGTCACCTGAAGCCCTCAGCCCCACGTTATCTTGAGCTTGTCGAAAGATCTCTGACGCCCCACATCACCGCGTAATCGAAGGAATCGCCCTTCACGTCACTGAGCCCCACCCACCCGTTCAGAATGACCAATAGGCAGATTCACAATTGCATGCGCATGCAATCGGTGTGCGTCAAACACTGTGCTCAGTGCGACTTACGCAAGTGTGTCGAGACATGAGCTACTTCTGTTTCGTACTTTGCAAGCGAACTGACCTTATGCTACGGTGCACAAACCTGTGCGAGCAGGATGCTTCAAAAGGCCACGGAAACCTGGGGGGATAGGTAGGACAATGGGTATTAGATCAACACAGCCGCGACAGGGGCTGTTCGGCGCTGGCCTGATCCTGGCGGTCATAGCGGGATTGATGCTCTGGGGATTTGTGCAAGTCAGTGGACAGGCACAGTCAACGGTGACGGCGGATGATTCCGCAGATTTGATCGATGCCCTCGAAGACGTGGAAGATGGAGAAGTCACCATCCAACTCACGGCAGCTGACTATGAATTGACTTCGGCCTTCGACGGCGGCAACGGACTTCCGGTTATCAATGGTGATGTCACCATCCAGGGCAACGGTGCCACGATTCAGCGGAGCTCCTCGAGCCCCTTCCGCATTCTCCAGGTTGACTCTGGTGGAACGCTGAATCTGCACGACGTGACGATCAGCGGCGGGGCTATCTTCGACGAAGAAAGCGGCGGCGGCGGCATCCACAACAGTGGCACGCTGACGCTGACCAACAGCACCATCAGCGGCAATTTGGCCTTCGCCGGAAGCGGCGGCGGCATTTTCAACAGTGGCACGGCCACGCTGACCAACAGCACCATCAGCGATAACAACTCAATGACTGACGCAACCGAAGGCGACGGCGGCGGCATCTTCAATGGAGGAAACCTGACGCTGATCAACAGCACCGTCAGTGGCAATGAGGCACTGCGCGACGGCGGCGGCATCTTCAATGGAGAAAACCTGACGCTGATCAACAGCACCGTCAGTGGCAACAAGGCAGGGTTCGACCACAACGGCGGCGGTATCTACAACGATGGTTACCTCGCCGTGACCAACAGCATCGTCTGGGGCAACCAGGGCATTGATATTGGCAGGAACATCGATTCGGTGAGCCACGCCATCGTTGGCGGCGGCCACTCTGATTGCACCTCGTCAGACAACTGCTCCGACGTCGATCCACGCTTTGTGGCTCCCGAACCAGCAGCCTCAGCACCCACCACCGGCGGTGACTACCGCCTGCGGGTTGATTCTCCAGCAATCAACGCTGGTGACGATGATGCTCTCCCGTCCGGTATCACGACAGACCTGGACGGCAACCCACGGGTTGTCGGTGACGAGATCGATCTCGGCGCCTACGAAGCCCAGTTCACGAACGTGGAACTCACGCTCTCTGCCGATCCGAACCCAGCGCTGCTGAATGACGAGGTGACGATCGATGTCGAGATCACCGGCGAAAACCTGGATACCGGGATACTCGACGGACTCGAGGTCGATCTGACCGGCCTCAATGGTGATGAAACGATCACGCTCGGGGGTGATGGCACAGGCAACCTGACATATGAAGCAGATACTGTCGGTTCGTTCGAACTCGAAGCAAGCCTTGGCACACTGAGCCATAATCTGACACTGGTGGTGGCTTCCGCGCCGGAACTGACCGTGCCGGACGATGTGACGATTCCGGAGGCTGATGCCGCAGACTACGATCTCAGCGCCGGGGTCTCGGCTACCGACTGGGAGGGCGAGACGCTGGGCGTGAGCTGCGAGCTCCAGACGGGCGATAACCTGGAGATCGGCGATAACACGATCGGGTGCAACACCCAGGACAGCCTGGAGCAGTCAGCCAGCGATACCTATGTGATTACTGTGGCTTCCGTGCCAACCTTGACCGTGCCGGAAAGCTTCACGGTCGACTACGACCAGCGGGATCCCGTCACCTGGTCCACATCGGCCACCGACTGGGAGGACAGCAACATCGACGTCACGTGCGATCCCGCCTCGGGCAGCAGTTTCGCGGTCGGAGAGACCGAGGTGACCTGCACCACCGATGAAGACGAACTCGGCCAGTCAGCCAGTGGATCCTTCGAGGTCACGGTGCTGCCCGAGCCAGAACCGGAGATCCCGACGATCAGCGATCTGCGAGAAGCGATTGACGAGCTCGATCTCAATCGTGGCACCGAGAACTCCTTGATGGCGCAACTCAACGCAGCCGAACGATCGCTCGATCGAGGTAATACCAATGCAGCCTGCGGCCAGCTCGGCGCATTCATCAACGGTGCCGGACCACGTATCGGCGCTGATGCGGCAGCCGATCTGATCGAGATGGCGACCCGGATTCGCGACGAACTGGGCTGCTAGAGCACGTTCGTCGAATCAGATTGACACGAACACCAAGGGGTGGGGGCTTCGGCCCTCACCCCCGGCCTCCCTCGGCTTCGCTCGGGACAGGCTCTCTCCCAACTCTGGGAGAGGGAGGATAAATCCAAAATCATGTCGATCCGGGAACCACGCGTTCAACTTCTCCTACTCGTAGGCCAGGACTTCGCGGACGCTCAGGCGCCAGGCGTTCCGGGCCGGGAAGAGGCTGGCAACCACAGACAGCACCAGGACGACGACCAGCCAGAGCAGGATTCCGGCGATGGAGAAGGTGAAATCGAGTGGTGATTGCACGAAGGCTACACCGATCAGATAACTCAACGCCCAGCTCATAGGCAGCGAGAGTATCGACGCCAGCAACCATCCCAGAAGCCCGACAACCAGCCCCTCGGTGATCACGATCTTCGCAACCTGTCCGTTGGATGCGCCGATCGCTCGCATGACTCCGATCTCCCGGGTCCGTTCGATGACGTTGAGCGACATCGCACCGGTCAACCCGAGCGATCCCACCACCACGAGAAGCCCACCGACCACCAGCAGCAGGATGACGAGGATGTTGAAGATGCTCTGAGTTGCATCGCGCATGGCACCCTCGGTCTCCACTTCGATCACCGGCAGGCCAGCCGCACGCATCTGCTCCTCTGCGCGTTCCGCCACGTCGGACTGGGTCGCTGCATCGTGGGCATCGGTAACCAGGACGATCTGATTTGCCTCGCCGGCGATTCCCAGGAGTTCCGTGGTCGATTCATAGGGGGCGAAGACAACCGGGCCCAT
>SLFF01000398.1 GCA_007124395.1 Thermomicrobiaceae bacterium
CCGTGTGGCCCTGAACGGTAACCGCATACCCGGCGAACGCTTCGGTGGATCCGGGGCAGACGGAGCTGCCCAGCTACCGACGGCAACAATGAAACCTGCTCTAGTTACACACCTGACTCCAGCGCAATTCACAAAAACCGGCGCCCACCGTGAGGTGAACGCCGCTTCGAATGACGATATGCGGGGAACCCCGGACGGTTCCGATCTCCCGTGCTATTCGCTGGTGTAAGCCGCGCGAGCCTGAGCAATCTTCTGCCAGGCTTCCTGCGCGCTATGCCAGCCGAGAACTTCGGTCTGCTTCGGTTCCAGAATTTTGTAGGTATCGAAGAATGTCTCGATCTCCAGCAACCAGTGCTGCGGCAGATGGTCCAGCGAGTCGATTCCATCGAAACGCGGATCTTTCTCCGGAAGCGCAAGCACCTTGAAGTCAGAGCCCTTCTCGTCAACCATGTCCAGCCCGCCGATCACCCGGGCATCAACGAGACACCCGGGGAATGTTGGCTCGTGAACGATCACCAGGATGTCCAGATGATCGCCGTCTGGCGCCAGTGTCTCCGGGATGATGCCGTAGTCCGTCGGAAAGTGAACCGAGGAGTGCAGCACTCGATCAAGCCGGATGTGTCCGGATCTTTCATCGAACTCGTACTTGTTCCGGCTACCTCGCGGGATCTCGATAAACGCGTCGACGATACGGTTTCGTTCGCTCATGATTGTCCAGTCTCTAGCTCTCGTCTCGAATCAGTGGCAACGTGGAGCAATGAATGCCCCCGCCATTTTTCAACACTTCATCATACGGAATTTCGACTGTTTCGACACCTCGGTCGTTCAGACGCTCCACGGTTCGTGGGCATCCAGCGGCGATAATCACCTTGCCTGGACGCACTGCCAGGCTGTTCACGGCCTTGCCCTCGGTCGGCCAGGCGTGGATCAGTTCGATCCCCAGTTCGGCCAGTTCATCGAGGAACCAGTACGGCAGCCGGGTCACGTTCACCAGCGCCTTGTCGTGATCGACCATCACCAGGCCGCCATCGATGTGCAGGGAGAACCCGGTCAGCGGCACCCGGATCAGGCGCACACCCTGCTCATTGAGCACACCCTCGATCTGCCGTGCGGCTGACTCGTTGCCACGAAACGACATCCCCACGGCGGCGACGTCGTTGGTCAGGAAGGTGAACGATCCACCTTCCATAAGACCCGTCCCGTGGATGGTGTGCAGGATCGGCATTCCGATCTCGGCCAGCTTGCGGGTGATGAACGCCTCTTCGCCACGACGTCCGTAGCCCGGCTCTTTGCCAACCAGCCCCATACGGGAAACAATCGCCCCACCTTTAACCGAGAACGCCATGTCACGGGTGAAGGTGGCGTGCGGGTTTGTCGGCGAGCAATCCACCTCAACGACGTCGATATCGTCGGCCTTGAGTGCTGCCACCAGTCCATCATGCTGTGACTGCATCAACGGAAGATCTGGCCCACCTTCATCACGCCAGTACCAGGCTTCATCGATATCCAGCACCGCGGCAACCGACGGATCGTACTTCTCGGGATCGATCAGGTTGATCTCATCGCCGGGCCGGTGAACAGCCACCATACGCAGGCGGCCAACATCGTTATGAACACCCCAGTGACGACCCCAGACACGCTCCTGCATCGCGGTCTCTTCGAAGGCTGGCTCCGCTACCGGCGGCATACGCTCGAGCACAACATGGTAGTAGGCGTCTGAGTTGCGAATATCGTCATCGTGCGGCTTGCTCATCCAGGTGACCTTTCAGGTTCTCGTGCCCATTCAATACGGCAGAATTGTGGCATGATGGCCGGCAAATGGCGAACGTCTATAGCCTGAGTTCAATATCCGCTATGCGATACTTGACCCGGAAGAATCGCACCGAACTGCGAAAGCAGACAGGGAGACATTGATGCGTGAAATGGTTGTTGTCGGTGCGGCCGAGACGAAGTTCGGCAGGAGTGAATCAAGCTACCGTGAACTTGCCGTCGAGGCCGGCCGTAAAGCGATGGCAGATGCCGGGATCGACGCCGGCAGGGTGGAATCACTGGTTCTGGGATCGTTCTCTCCGGGGACCTTCATAAACCAGGAACATGTTGCCCCGCTCGTCGCCTCCGAGCTCGGCCTGGATCATGTTCCCAGCACCCGAACCGAAAACGCCTGCGCGTCAGGCGCAACGGCTGTGATGACCGGGCTGATGCAGATCGCCGCCGGGATGCACGACGTGGTGCTGGTGGTTGGGGTGGAAAAGATGACCTCGACGCCGATCGGAGAGGCAACCTCGATCCTGGCGGAAGCCGCCGACTGGGAAAGCGAAGCAAAAGCCGGACTGACCTTCCCCGGCGTCTATGCGCTGATGGCCCGTGCCTACATGCACCAGTACGGCAAGGATCGCAGTATGCTGGATGCGGTGGCGGTCAAGGCGCACGGCAACGGCGTCGGCAACCCGTATGCCCAGTTCCAGAAGGCGATCACCGTGGAAGATGTGCGGGGATCGATGATGATTGCCGATCCGCTGAACCTGTACGACTGCTCACCGATCAGTGATGGTGCCGCGGCAATCGTGCTGACCGCGAAAGATGTTGCCGATCAGTTTGCCCGGCCGGGCATTCCGTTCCTCGGGTTCGGCCAGGCGTCCGATGCACTGGCCTTGCATGAGCGAGACAACATCACCTCGATTCCCGCCGCCCAGATCGCCAGCCAGCGCGCCTACAAGATGGCCGGAATCGGACCGGACGACATCAGCATTGCCGAGGTACACGACTGCTTCACCATTGCTGAAATCGTAGCAACCGAGGATCTCGGATTCTTCGAGCCGGGCACCGGCGGTGACGCGGCGATCTCTGGCAAAACCGGCCGCGACGGCACCATTCCGATCAACCCGAGCGGCGGGTTGAAAGCCAAAGGACACCCGGTTGGGGCCAGTGGTGTCGGACAGATTGTGGAGAGTGTCTTTCAACTGCGCGGAGAGGCAGAGGGTCGACAGGTCGATGGCGTCAACTACGCCCTGACGCACAATGTCGGCGGCTCCGGCGCAACCTGCGTGGTGACGATTCTAGGAAGAGGCGAGTAAATGGGGACCACAGTGCGTGAAGGAACAACCGGCAAGATCGTCAGCTTTACGGTGATCAACGTGGCAACACCGGAATTTGCCGATCAGGCCCCATACGGGCTGGCCATTATCCAGATCAGCGGTGGCGGTCGCGTTCTCGCTCGAATTAAAGATGGTACCGCGGAGACGCTGTCGATGGACGCTCCGGTGATTTTCGATCACAACGATGACCACGGTCCGGTCTTCCGGCTAAGCTAGTTACCCGGCGCCGATCTCCAGAACGGAATTCGATCGCGGGCCGGCCGGAAGGCTGACCCGCGATCGAACAACAGAAAGCATCCAATGAACCCTGCACTCTCTTCCGTTACTCAATCCTGGATCGATCTCACCGAAGAAAACCGCGGAACCGACCGGTTCCACATCTCCTACGCCGCATTTCAGTCCATCCGCCAAGGTACAGGTCCCACGCCAGACGAACTGGCAGACATGACACCGATGAGCCAACCCGATGCCCGTGAACTGATCGGCAAGATGATCGACGAGGGCCGTCTACGCCTCGATCAGACGCAGGACCGTGTCATCGGTGCTGGTGGCCTCTCGCTGGAACCAGCCCGCCAGTCGCTGAAAATGGGCAACCGCACCTTCGGAACCTGGTGCGCCCTCGACGCGGTTGGTATCCCGGCCGGGCTCGATCTCGACGCGATCGTCGAGGCAACCTGTGACGATACCGGCGATCCTGTCCGTATCGAGATCAGCGCTGGCAAGATCGTCGATCAATCGCCCGATCCTCTCTGGATCACCCTGGTGCCGGCATCGGTGGCGATGTCGGTCTACACCCATTTGTGAAGCCGAATCGGATTTCTCCGGCAGTTGCCGGACACATCGCAGACGGACATTGCATTCCTGACTCCACAGGAAGCAAATGCGCTCGGCCGTCAGATCTGGCGCGATGGGGTGCCGCTCTAGCGTTCCCCACCCGGTCATGAGGTCTGTCGTCTTCCCGGCGCAATTGTTGCGTTCTTCCTGCTCACGATCAGTCGTGACGTAATGGAAGGACGCAGTGATGGAGTCTGCCCGGGCAATCAAGCAGGTCGTACGGGATGCCGAAAATCAGGAGTGGGTTCACGACCTGACCAATAAGATGGAAGAAAACGTCGTCGAGGCCTATGACCAGCTCGGCGAAGTGCAGTGGCCCATCCGCAATGTCCTGCACGGCTCGTTCATGGGACATCCGCTTCATGCAACTGTCACTGATGTTCCAACTGGCGCATGGACGACTGCCTTCGTGCTGGACGCAGCGGACGTGCTGTTCGATCAGAAGCAGCTCGCGCCAGGAGCTGACGCAGCAATTGCGGTCGGTCTCGCCGGGGCTTCGGTCGCCTCAGCCAGTGGCTGGGCAGACTGGAAACACACCAAAGGAAGCACCCAGCGCACCGGACTCATCCATGGATTGCTCAACGGTGCAGCGACGGGCTTTTACCTGACCTCGTTTATCCTGCGCAAGACTGGGCTCCGTGGCCCAGGCCAGATCCTCTCGACCGTCGGGTTTGGACTGACCATCGCCGGATCCTACCTCGGTGGCGAACTGGTATTCGATCGTCTGGTCGGGGTCAATCGTGCCGAGCCGTCCGAAGAACCGGCCGAGTTCACCCCCATCGCATCAGTCGATGATCTGGAAGAGGGCAAACCGTACCGCTTCGAGGTCAATCAGGTTCCGGTGGTCGTGGTGAAATCGAATGGGACGTTCTACGCGCTCTCCGACATCTGCGCCCATCTCGGCCGGCCGCTCTCAGGCGGAGAGGTGCACGATGGCTGCATCACCTGTCCGGCACACGACAGCACTTTCAAACTGGAGAACGGTGCCGTGGTCACCGGGCCGGCTGCGTACTCGCAACCGACGTTCGACACCCGCGTCAACGACGGCTATCTGGAAATTCGCTCCCGTCACGTGGCTGACTGATACTTCCAGCAGCCATCGTCGTGCGGAGTGGGGATTTTTCCCACCGCTTCAACAAAACTGACGCAGGTGGTTGGGCCGAAGAATTTCAGATGTGGCTTGAGTGCCCGGTGGATTGCTTCCGGGTCCTCGGGTAATGCCGCCAGCCAGCCCCGGAATGATCCGGCTTCATGCTGGATCGCCTGAAACGCCCTGGCATTGTGAATCGCCGCCTCGATCTTGCCCCGATGCCGGATGATCCGCTCATTGGTCAGCAGCATCTCCATCTCGTGCTCAGTGAAATTGGCCACCACAGGGATCGAAAACCCGGCGAACGCCTCGCGAAACCCTTCCCTGCGGTGCAGAATCGTCCGCCAGGAGAGTCCGGATTGAAAGGACTCCAGCGTGAGCGCCTCGAAGTACTCGTTGTCCGATTCCGGCTGCCGGCCCCACTCCACGTCGTGGTAGTGCACCATCAAATCGTCGGTATTCGCCCAGGCACATCGAGGGCGAGCGTCGATATCCGGCGCTGATCGAGAATCCATGTATCTTCCCCTGTTCAAACCGTGAGATGCCGTGCGAATGCGCACAGTCTATCGAGCCTCTCGCTGATTGACACCACCTTTGTACGTCTCTGGAGCAAATGCTGCAAAGGCGAGACCACACATGGCAACCATTGTCGCCGTGGCGATCAACGAAGCACCCGCACCGAACCCATCGGCCGCGAAACCGAGCAACGCCGGGCCAAACACGTAGCCACTGTCGGCCATCATCCGATAGGTGCCCATCGCGGCACCCTGCATTCCCCGAGGGGCCACATCCGCCGCGTAGGCAGCCGGGGCCGCGCCAGCCAGTCCACCCCCAACCGCCCAGACAAAGCAGCTGAACAGGAACCAGCCAAACCCGCCGGTAAAGGCGAACATCGCCAGACCTCCGGCACTGATCAGCGTGGAGGGAACGATCACCGTCTTCCTGCCAAACCGATCCACCAGATACCCGGACGGATAGGCGAGCACCAGACTGACGATACTCACGAACGCCAGCCCGAACCCGATCTGCGTCGGGCTGAGATTCATCACCTGCTCTGCCCGAACTGGCCCGAGGTTGAAGATAGCTCCAGTTCTGGCGAAGAACTGGGCAAAGGAGACAAGACAGACCAGCAGAAAGGCGCGATCGGCGGTGATCAGCTTGATCTGACCCCAGAAGCCGAGCTCCACCTGTTCCTCGTCGCCCACTTGCCTGATTTCCCGGGTTTCCTCGAGTCGGGCCAGAGCGATCAGCGCGGCGACTCCCCCCAGCACTGAATAGACGAAGAACGGGAACGCCAATCCACCGATCTCGGCCAGAATTCCACCTGGCAGTGGTCCGAACCCGACCGCGAACAGGAACACACCTTGATAGATGGCCATCGTCCGGCCGCGACTCTCGGGTTTGGTGATGTCGGCGAGGATGATCTGACCGCTGACCAGCACCCCGGCCGCACCGCAACCGGCGATGAATCGACCGACCAGAAAGACTTCATAGCTCGGGGAGAGCGCGCAGATCAGATTGCCGAGGACGGTAATGAATCCGCCGATCGCCAGCGACCACTTCCGGCCCAGCTTATCGGCCAGCCAGCCAGTCGGGACACTGGCGGCAAACCGGGCCAGACCGTAGACGGCGATGGTCAGGCCGATCAACGACTGCGAAACCCCGAACGACTGGGCATACAGCGGCACCACCGGGATGATGCTCCCGAAGCCGAGCTGGTTTACTGCGATGATTGCGCAGATCCAGGTCAGCATCCGATTCCGCTGGTACCAGTCTCCAATGCCGTTCCGAATGCCCAACCAGCTCCCTCTCGAGATTCACCGTGCTCCGGGACATCGCTCGCTCCGGATGTGACAATACTCCAGATTCCGGTGATGGTATAGATGCGCTCCGACAGGTAAGGTTCCAGGAGAGGAATCGGTCTACCGGGAGACAGTCAATGCAGGATCAGGCAGACCAGGCACAACTCGTCGAAGACGGTGACAACGAGCAACCGACAGACTACGTCTACTACGCGAAGCTTGCACTGGGGCTCTACTTCGTGCTCTGGGTGCCGGGTTTTCTGATCAATGCCGTCTATCTGGCGCAAGCACTGGGCGAGGAACGGCGCACCGGGATAACCCCACCGGGCCGGAACTTCCTGATCTACCTGCTGATTGGCGGTATGGTGATCCCGGTGCTCGGTCTCTGTGTACTGGTGATAATCTCCATGGCGCAGGTGGGTATCTAACCTGCAACTCCCCGGTTGCGTACTAACGACACCTGCTCCACAATCCCTTTCAGTTGTCTCATCCGAGAACCGCACATCACTTCTGGAAGGGGATTTCGTTATGCCCGAGCGCTATCCAGCAAAACAGGACGCGATGGACTACATCAATGCCAACGAGCAGCGCCTGTCGGATTTCGACATGGAGATCTGGAGCCATCACGAGCCAGCCTGGCGAGAGTATCGATCGGCAAAGGCCTATGTCGATTTCCTGCGCGATGACGGCTGGGAGGTCGAAGAGGGCTCAGCCGAGATGCCGACCGCCTTCTGTGCCACGTTCGAGAACGGCGATGGCCCGGTCATTGGCGGCTATGCCGAGTACGACGCCGTCCCCGGGAATTCCCAGCAGGCCGTTCCCTTCGAGGCTCCGCGAGACGGCTTGCACCCGTGGGCAGCCGGGCATACCGATCCGCACTCGATGCTCGGTGTCGCCGGGCTGACTGGATTTCTGGCGGCAAAAGCGTCGATGCAGAACAACAATATCCCGGGGACGCTCAAGTTCTTCGGCGAACCTGCCGAGAAGGTCTGCGGATCGAAGCCGATCCACGCCGCAAAGGGTTACTACGACGGGTTCGATGCCTTCATCGCCTATCACCCGTACACCAGCAACACCGTCGCCTGGGAGACCCATTGCGGTTCCTACTGGAGCGTGGTGGTGACCTTCGAGTGTAAAGAGCCGGAGAAGTGGATCGATCCGAGCCTGATGCCCGCCCATCACAGCACCCACGCGGCCGCTCGACCACCCGGCGCAATCGATGCCCTCTGCCTGATGTACACCTCAACCAAATACAGCAAAGAAGCGATGTTCCCGAAAACCGGCACCTGGACCCTCAACGAGTTCATCCTGGCCGGTGGCGATGCCACGTCTGACAACCTGCCGCCCCGATTCAGTCAGATCCAGTATTCCTGGCGGTCTCCAGCGCTGCACATTCAGGAGCAGATCTACCGGGTGATAGAGCAGAACGCCCGACACGTCGCGGCCATGACCCAGTGCGAGGCGTCAGTTCGATGGGTCACGAAGACCCGTGTTGGCCTGGGTAATCTCGCCCTCTCTGATCTGACATGGCGGAACCTGCAGCAGGTCGGTCCCCCAGCCTACGGCGATGACGCCCTCGAGTTCGGCCGGGAGATCCAGCGAAACCTCGGGCTGGAGCCAATGGAGAACCCACTCCCGGACATCAACACCGAGCTACTCAGTCCACAGGATTATGAGGAGAAGACCCGGGCGCTCCTGCCCTCCTGGCAACTGAACTTCACTTCTGATGATTACGTCGAGTATTGCTGGCATGCCCCGACGGTGCGTCTGTTTACAGCGCGACCGAGTCTGCGGCCACCGGAAGCTGGCTACGCCTACCCGGCCTGGTGCCGGAATGCGATGGGTGGCGTGCCGGGACTGATCGATCCGGGGATGTTCGTCGCTGGTCGGACGATCGCCGGGACAGTGATGGACCTCCTCACCAACGAAGAGGAACTGAAAGCCTGCAAGGACGAGTTCAACGAACGCACCGGTGGCGGAGTCGGTGGCACGAAGTGGGTTCCCCCGTTGCTGGAGAAGGAGTTCGTCCCGCCAGTCGATCTCCGCTGGCCTGAGTACATCAAGACGGAGCGTGGCGAAGAGTGGTGGATTCCGACGCCTGATCCACGGGCAGGAATCGGGACACCGATCGAATAGTGCGCCTGAGCCAGGCATCCCTGCCCTCGAGCAGGGATGCCTGGAAGCGTTTGCTGCCTGCTAGATCGGGATCGTCATGCTCTCCAGATCACGCGGGTAATAGGTCAGCCATTCGAACCCGTCCTCAGTTACCGCAACAGTATCCGAGTGCCGGAACCCGGCGAAATCTGGCACATAGACGCCTGGCTCGACCGTAAAGACCATGCCGACTTCCATCAGCCGATCATCGCCGACATCGAGGAACGGAGCCTCGTGAATCAGCGTCGATTTGGCGTGGCCGGTGTGATGTCGCCACATATGCTCGATGCGCTGATCCCTGAAGTACTCGCGGACTGCATTATCGACGTCGGAACACGGTCGCCCGGGTTTGAGCGTGTTCAACGCCAGGGTCTGGGCTTCCAGCATATGGTTGAAGAGGGTTGCCTGCCGTTCGGTTGGCTCACCCATGATCATCGTGCGTTCCAGCTCGCTACCGTATCCCCATACCGAGGCATTGGCGCCGGTCACCAGCACATCACCGGCCTGTAGTTTCACTCCAGACGTCATCGAGTGCGGCATAGCCGAGGCTTTCCCGATCTGCCCCCGGAAACCAGCCATCGCGGTCGAGTTACCGAACACAAGCGGTCGGTATTCAGACCCGAGTGTGCGAATCATCGCCCTGGTCGCTTCGAACGAGGCACGCATGGAGATCTCGGTCTCGCTGACTCCGACCTCACAATATTCCTGCAGATAGGTGTGCGCCAGGTTTCCCCAGCGACAGCTCTCCCGGATCAGGTTCAACTCTTCCTCGGAGTTGATCATCTGCATGTACTCGATGTCGTCCAGGATATTCACCAGCTTCGCGCCCGGCAGAAGATCCGGAATCCGCGGCCCACGATAGCCATAGATCTGGCCATACCCCTCGGAGTCGACGCCGATCGTGGCGTTCTCCAGTCCGAGATCGACCAGCAGATCCTTCATGAACTCCATTGGATGACGGACATCCGGGTATTCGGGATAGGTATCGACCCGTTCGACCAGCGCAAACTCTTCGGCGTGCTCTTTTTCGAGCTGGGGCACCAGCACGGCTGCGGAGTCTGGCGTGATCACGGCGGCCATCGGACGTTCGGTCGGAATGAATCCGAATGCGGTCAGATAGGAGACGTTGTTCGGACCGAACAGGACCAGCGCATCGACGTCCGGATCTGCCAGTCGACTGAAAAGCGTTTGCCTGCGACGCATGTATTCTTCGTTACTGATTCTCAGCTGTGGCATTGGCTCATCCTGCTTTCTGTTGATCAACGGCAAGCATGATATTCCAGGCAGGATAGCACACGGCGCGAGAAATCCCGGATACGACAAAGCCCCCACCCGAACCGGGCGAGGGCTCACATTGGCACCTGGTTCAGACTACTCCTTCGGCGGCTGCGGCAGCGCTTCACCCTGCTTTGGTAACAACGCAATGAACGGCAACGCCAGGAACGACATCGAGGCGATGATCCAGAAGGCCGTTTCGATCCCGATTGAATCGGCCATTGTCCCGAAACCAATCGAGGCAAGGCTCATGGTCACGAAACCGACCGCCAGCATCATCCCGGCCATCGGGCCGCGGGCTTCCGGAAACAGTTCCTGAGTCTGAGCCAGGTTCACCGGTCGGACCGACATCGAGACCAGTCCGGCAACCATCAGAACCGAGAGCACCCACCAGGATCCATCTTCCAGCCAGAGGTAGAGATAGAACAGCGGGGCGGTCAACAGGGTAACGATGGTCAACGTGATCTTCCGGCCAATCCGGTCGGACACCATCCCACCGATAAACCCACCAATGACACCGGCTCCAAAGAGAAGCGAGAGTGCGAACCCGGCGTACCATTCGCTGTAGCCCTTGCTGACCAGCAACGCAACCAGAAAGAAGTGGAACGGCACCGTGGCAACTGCCTTGACGATCGAGTAGCCGAACAGACCAGTCAGCGGCCGAATGCGCGCTTTCAGGAGCGGTTTCAGTGCCGCCTGATTGCCTCGCTTCGCCCGGGCGTCACCCTTACTGGTATCGAGCGTGAAATACAGAATGATCGACGCCGCGACACCGAAGACTAAGACAACGAACGATCCCCTGAAGGTAAACAACGCGATCGCTGCGGTGATAACCAGCGGGCCCATCGTCCGGGCGAGCTCGCCACCGGCCATGAAGATCGCCATGGCGCGGCCCATCTTCTTGCCGCCGAACTCGCCAACCATCGCCACGGCCGGAGCGTGAAATGCCGCCGATGCCAGGCCGGAAATCAGCAACAGAATGATGACCACCGAAAGGTGCGGTGCAAGGCCGATCATCGAGAGCGACAGCGCGGCGATACCCGGCGTCAGCACCACGAAAAGGCGCCGGCTGGTTCTGTCTGCGAAATACCCAATGAACGGCTGGAGGATGCTTGGCATCTGCTGGGCAGGAACCATCAGACTGGCGAGCGCCAGTGAGATGCCGAGTTGAGACTGAACATACGGAATCAATACGCCGATGTAGGAGGGATAGAGGTCGTGAGCGAAATGCGCCCCGGAGGCGATCCAGGTTCCCTTCGCGTTGTACTCGTCCTCTTCCTCTTCGGCTGTCTCGGTAGCCGGTGCTTCGACCTGGTCAGAGATCATTCCGGAACGATCTCCAGCGAGTGATGAGCCTTTAGAAACCACAACAAGAACCTTGCTAATTCGAGAGTCCCGCGTCGTCGGGACAGTATACGACCGATGGCAATATCGCGATAGGGGCTACGCCATTCATAGGACATCAGGCGTCAGAACATCGACTGCTGCTCGGCTTTGTGATCCTCATCCAGCGGTTCGTGCGGGAGATCCATCAGCTGCATCAGACGGACGGCATTGCGCGGCCCCTGATCAGCGTAGTTCGTATTGAAGAAGACGTGGACCGTCTCGGCAGCTTCCATCGCCGAGCGAATCTTCGGGATCCACTCTTCGAGCTCAGAGTCAGCATATTCCCAGTTGAAACGATCCCGGCTGGAACCTTTCCAGTTGTACCAGGTCTCGGTGTTTCGCCCGTGAAACCGAATCACCGAGAGTCCAGGATTGGTGATCCCGTAGACCGGCGGCACACTGCCCGTGCCGACCTGTGGTTCATCGGCCATGGTGTAGCTCATGCCGGCATCCTGCAGTAGCTCCAGCGTCTGCTCGGCGTGTTCCTCATCCAGCCAGTCCCGACGGCGAAACTCGACCGAAAC
>SLFF01000148.1 GCA_007124395.1 Thermomicrobiaceae bacterium
AGGCGTGCAACTCGTATGGCGATGCCGAGCCGTGGGTCGCCCGAAGCGCAACCTGCTCGGTCAGTGCGGCGATCGTTCCCGGTTTTCCGAATTGATTGGACGAATGCGACCAGGTTGGCGTCACTGCCAGCAATGGTGCGCGATCGCCTTCATGGTTGCCCCAGATAGCACGCAATGGCAGGACGCCAGGCAAGTTGGAGAGCGCCGAAGAACCGCCGAACACCGCCCCGCACCACGGCTGATCCTGCATCCAGGATACGAGCGGTGCCAGTTCCTCGGCCGCTGGTGAACCCTGCCCCGGTGCCGGGTAGATGAAGTCACTGGCTGTAGTCAATCCCCGCAGGGTCGGAACCCGATCGGCGATCATTGGTTCGATGAACTCGCCAAGTGTGCGATGCCGCTCAACCGTGGAGTGTCCGTGATCCGAAATCAGGAAGATATCGAACTGATCCCGAATCCCGCGCCGGTCGAGCCCGTCCAGAATCTCGGCGACGGAACGATCGACCGCCTGCAGTGCTTCTCTGACCTCTGGCGAGCCAACCCCGAAATGGTGCAGCGTGTGATCCGGCTCGCTGAGCCATACCGCGAAGAAATCGACCTCGTCGTCATCCAGATAGTGCTCGCTCAGCGCCCGTGCGGTGTACTCGATGTGGGGAATCCGGTTCGGCAACGTCTCCGACGGCACCGGGCCGAGTTTCTCGCGAACCGCACGAATCGCCGGGCGATCGACTGATTCGTTCAGATCGAACACCTGATCAGGGTGAAATCGATTCCAGATCAGCCCCGCAGCGTCGGACGACGTGGCGACCACCTGCGCTTTGCGGCCATTCAGTTTGAGCAGCTCTGGCAGCGTCGGCACCTGGATCGCATTGCCACGCGTGTGCTGATCAAGCTGCGAGATATGCCCGAAATCGCCGGTATCGATCACTCCGTCTTCAGTGGCGCCATCGACCCGAAAGATGTTGGCAGCGAACCCATGCTTCCCGGGCAGGCAGCCGGTGGAGATCGTGGTGATGTTCACCCGGCTGTGGGTTGGATAGGAGGCGTGGCAATCGATGAGACGCGTTCCGCGGGCAACGAGCTCGCCGCAGACCGGCATGAGCGCAGGATCGAACAGGTCAGGTCGCATACCATCGGCACTGATAAGAAGAACCCGTCGGCGTTCGCTGGTATTCACGTGCGGTCTCCCTGCACATTCGGACATCCGGCTTCAACACCACCAGTTAATCGCATAGCAATCCCGATGAGATTAAGGAGACGTTTGTATTTTGCACTGAAGATCAGGGGCAGGATCCGCGTTCGATGTTCAGCGGGTAGCGATACTGTCCAATGGCAAGGGTGTTCAAGGATATGGAGCTTGCTGAAACGAGCGTGCAGGCCCAGATTTGGCCTGCACGCGTAAGAGAATTCGATCAGGCGGTGTACCCCTGCTTGACCAGCCAATCAACACCCTGGGCGGGATCGTCGAACGTCTCGATGATCAACCGTGGCTGGTGATCCTGCTCGTCAAGCGCCTTGAAGAGTGCGTACCAGCTCAGGTCGCCAATTCCTGGTGGCCAGTGCCGGTCCGCATCGCCATCGCTATCCTGCAAATGCAGGTGACCGAGCAATTCTCCAGCCAGACGGACCCAGTGATCCGGCGAGGCGCCACCCTGATTGCTGGCGATAAATGCGTGGCCGGTATCCAGGCTCAACCGGACATGTTCGGACTGGAACGATTCCACCATCCGGCACAGCCGATACGGATTCCGGTCGTAGAGGTTCTCGATCATGATGACGCAATTCAACTCCTGCGCACGCGGAAGAATCGCCTCGACCGTCGCCGTAACGGAGCCGAACTCATCGGTCAGCCCCAGAACGCTGCGCGGTGGCTCATACGGGTTCGTGCCCAGATACCGGGTCGGGCTGTGAATCACCATATGGGTCGCGCCGATCTCGGCACCGAACTCGAGTCCTTGCAACAGCCGGTCGATCACGGCCTGTCGGATCTTGAGGTCGCTGGCACCGATCGTCAGATCGATGAATGGTCCGTGAATGCCACGAAATGCGGTGTGCCCATCCAGGAGCGAATTGATCTCACTGGTGGCGGCCTTCCAGTCGCCATCCAGCAATCCGGAGTTTGCGGCATCCTGAAATTCAACCGGACGCTGCTGGCCAACGATCAACCCGTGATATTCCTTCAAACGTTTGAGGTTGAGGGATACCCCAACGGTCGATTTCGATGCGCTGCTCATTGATGCCTGTCCTTCTCTGAACCGGGAACCGGTCAAATGCTCGCGTCTCTGAACAGCATAATCGGAGAACACGTCGACATCGTCAAACAGTGATCGCCGGACAGAGAGGAGGAGAAAACCCTGTCCGGCGATGAGAACTGTGCTATGCGAACTGGAAGTTATGCGGGCGGAAGTCCATATAGAAGAACGAGTACGGGTTCCACTCGACATTGTCCCGGATGGCGTAGTTCTCCATCGGGATATGGAGAACCGTGCCCGGCGCTTCATCTTCCCAGATATCCAGGATCTCCTGGAACATCTCGAAGCGCTCTTCCTGGTCGAGGGTCTCACGCATCGCCTCGCCCAGTTCATCGAAGCGCTCCGTGGCGTCCCAGTAGGATTCGCCCTCTTCCCACGTTGCCGGTCCCATCCGCGGCCAGGTATCCGGGCCCCAGCGGAGCCAGAAGGCACCATCTGGATCAGCCGTGAATGAGGAGTTCGACCACGTTCGGGAGTTCATCTCCTGGAAGGACACGTCGGCGAGACTCTCCGCGACCTGCTGGGACGCGTTGATGCCGACTTCCTGCCACATCTGGACGATCGCTTCACCGGCGACAACCTCGTTGGTGTAGTAGTCGTTGTTGCAGAAGTAGATGATCTCTTCGCCGTCGTAGCCAGCTTCTTCGAGCAGCTCACGAGCGCGATCTGGATCGTATGGCGTGTACGGGCGATCCGGATTGAACATATCGCCGTACTCTTCGAACTGGTGACCACGCATCAGGACCGCACGGTCGCCCCACAGCGCTTCAACCAGCAACTCCCGATCGATTGCGTAGTTCATCGCCTGGCGAATTCGCTTGTCGTCCATGTTCGGATGAAAGGTGTTGTAGACGAGTACGTGGCAATTTGCCAGCGGAATCGAGCTGACGTAGACCTGATCTGTTTCCTCCAGTGGATCAACCTGATCTGGCGCCACGTTGGTGATGATATCGACCTCGCCACTGGCGATCGCTGCGACACGACCTGCCGTCTCCGGAATAACCCGGAACTCGAGCGTAGCGGACG
>SLFF01000066.1 GCA_007124395.1 Thermomicrobiaceae bacterium
CCGGGGCCCGGGACATGCACTGAAATCCGAGTAAGAACTGCTCGATTCGATTCTCGATGGGAGTCAATATGCGATCGAAAGTGACCGTCGTAGGCGCGGGAATGGTTGGCGCAACGACCGCTCAGTATCTCGCCGCGAAGAACATCGCTGATGTCGTCCTCGTTGATATTGTAGAAGATATGCCCCAGGGCAAGGCGCTGGACCTCGCCCAGGCCGGGCCAGTGGTCGGCTACGACATCAAGATGGTCGGAGCCAACGACTATGCCGCCACGGCAGGCTCAGACGTCGTAGTCATTACATCGGGCTCGCCTCGCAAGCCAGGGATGAGCCGTGACGATCTGCTCCGCATCAACAAGAACATCGTTCAGAGCGTGACCGAAGAAGCGGTGAAGCATTCTCCGGACGCCGTGATCATTGTGGTAACGAACCCGCTCGATGCGATGTGCCATGCCGCGCTCGAGAAGAGCGGATTCCCGTCCGAGCGTGTGCTGGGACAGGCCGGTGTTCTGGATTCGGCCCGATTCCGCGCCTTCATCGCGATGGAGCTCGATGTCTCGCCAAAAGATGTCAACGCATTCGTTCTTGGCGGACACGGCGACACTATGGTTCCGCTGCCGCGCTATTCAACCGTTGCCGGGATTCCGATCACCAAGTGGATCTCCGCGGAGCGAATCGACGAGATCGTCGACCGCACCCGCGACGGTGGTGGCGAGATCGTCCGTTTGCTCGGTACCAGTGCCTACTATGCGCCGGCGGCATCCACCGTCGAGATGGTCGAGGCCGTCTTGCTGGATCAGAACCGGATTCTTCCTTGCAGCACCTTCCTGACTGGTGAATACGGAATCAATGATCTCTACGTCGGTGTGCCGATCAAGATCGGTGCCGGTGGCGTCAAGGAGATCATCGAGATCGAGCTGCTGGACGACGAACGCAAGGCGCTCAACCATTCAGCCGATGCCGTCCGCGAGCTCGTGGACGCGATGGCAAACCTCTAGACAGGATGGCTGACGCGAATGTCCGACGATCGAGCCGGACGCGACAGCACGTCATCGGGTGAATACCGCCCATGGCAGAATCTCGACGCGATGCTCTCAGTCGATGAGGCACGCGAGCAGATCGTGTCGAGCATACAGGCAATTGCTCCCGGGCCCGTGGCGATCAATGATTGCCACGGGCTCGTCCTCGCTCACGATGTGGTTGCCAGTGATCCCGTGCCGCCATTTCGCAATTCCGCGATGGACGGCTACGCTGTGCGTGCCGCTGATCTGGCTGGAGCCAGCTGGGATTCCCCGGTCGAACTTAGCGTAATCGCGAACTTGCCCGCCGGGGCAGTGCCTGATCGCGTGGTCGAGCCCCGCCAGGCTATTCGCATCATGACTGGTGCCGTCATGCCTGATGGTGCCGACACCGTGGTCCGTTTCGAGGAAACCAACGATCCCGGTGCGCCTGACGAAAACTCCCCCAGCAGCCTGACCGTGAAGATTTTCAAGGATCCCGGCACAGGCGCCAACGTTCGGGAGGCTGGGGAAGATATCCAGCCGGGACAGATCGTCGGCCGCAGTGGTGACATCATCTCTCCCGCCCTCGCCGGCGTGCTTGCTGCGGTGAATCTCCCGGAGGTCAATGCGATCCCTCGCCCGAGAGTCGCTATTCTGGCGACAGGCGATGAGGTGGCCGAGCCGGGAGGCCCGATCTCACCGGGCCAGATTCGCAACAGCAACAATCCGCTGATCGCCGGACTGGTGCGTGAAGCTGGAGGAGTCCCAGAGGTGATCGGGATCGCCCGGGATACCGCCGAGGATATCCGCAGTCGTCTGGCTGCTGCCGCAGATTATGACCTGATCATTACCTCGGGTGGCGTTTCGATCGGCGACTACGATGTCGTAAAGGATGTCCTCAATACCGACGGCCACATCGATCTCTGGCAGGTTCGTATCAAGCCCGGAAAACCGATGGCCTTCGGTCATCTTGGTAGTACGCCCCTGATCGGGCTCCCGGGCAATCCAGTCGCCGCATTCGTGGCGTTCCTGCAGTTCGCGGTACCAGCGATTCACAAGCTCCGGGGATTGACCTACCATCCCGTCGAGACGAAGCGGGCTCGACTCCTCCACGATCACGAGAATCGAGGAAACCGGCGTCATTTCGTGCGCGGTGTGTTCCATGACGAGGCTGACGAGCTCGTTGTCCAGGCGGTTCCCACGCAGGGGTCTGGTGTATTGACATCTATCACTCGTGCCAACTGCCTGTTCGTATTGCCGGAATCAATCGACCAGGCTCATGCCGGGATGATTGTTGACGTTATTCCGCTCTCTTAGTCGGAGTGCAACAGGCGAATGCGTGAAGCCCCTCACTGAGACTGGCGCATGTCTTGCGCTGGATTGACCGACGACTAATTGCTTGCCGGTTACTCGCGCAACCCGACAGACATGCCCATGTCCGGCACCGGAAGGATTGAGACCCGACTATGAGATTGAGTGATTTCTTTGGAATCGTTCGAGAGCTGAGTTTCTCGGAGATTCGACACGAGGCGATGATCCCGCCGAGGTTCCTCGTTGTCGCCCGGGATCCGGTCGACGGGAACGAATGGCTGCGCGCCATTTTCGGTGATGATGCTCATCCGTTCGTTGAACTGATGGACAACTCGGACACCACCGTCGACCCGCTGGCCTACGATGCGATTATCTCGATTGGTGAACTGGAACCTGCGCTAACCCGGGACTGGGCGAATCGATTTCGCCGGGCCGATGAAGAAATGCGCCTGATCGAGGTTGACGTTTCGGCAGAGAGGGAAACGCCAGACGCCTCCAGAATCCAGCGAGTGATCTGTGATGTGTGCAGGGATCGTTCAGTTGCATTTGGTCGCTATATCGAGCCGATGCGTTCGGCGGCAACGACCGAGATCGTAGCCGATACGTCTCGAGTCAACGCCCAATTCGCGGCACTATCCAACATCCCGGCGATGGTTCCTGTGGTTGGAACCCTGTTCGCAGCTGGCGCAGACCTGGTGGTTCTCACGAAGAACCAGCTCATGATGATGTATCGTCTGGCCGCGATCTATGATCGTGATCTGGACGATCGATGGCGAATCTACTCAGAGCTGCTGCCCGTGGTGGGTGCAGGTTTTCTGTGGAGAACCACCGCCCGCCAGGCGGCGGCCGTGTTGCCAGTTGCCCTGGGCGCAGTGCCGAAGGTGGCCATTGCCTATGCCGGTACTTATGCGATCGGACAGGCAGCGCGCGCCTACTACGAGTGTGGCTATGAAATC
>SLFF01000071.1 GCA_007124395.1 Thermomicrobiaceae bacterium
GTGAGGCGTCAAACGTGAGGCGTCAAACGTCAAAACGTAATGGATCAGCTTGACGAACACGCTCCAAGCCCACGTCCCCGGTCACAAGAGCAACCCACGAGTCGGCATTCTCTCCGAATACGATGCCCTGCCGGAGATCGGCCACGCCTGTGGGCACAACCTGATCGGCACATCAGGCGTCGGCGCGTTTCTGGTTCTGGCCGCCATCGCTGACGAACTGGACGGCTCGGTGGCGCTCTATGGCACTCCCGGTGAAGAGGGTGGTGGCGGAAAGGTCACGATGCTCGAAGCCGATACCTTCGACGGCCTCGACACTGTGATGATGACGCATCCGATCCATGCCGACAGCATGGTCGATACGCCGTTCCTGGCCTCGACTGGACTGACGCTGAAGTTCCACGGCAAGCCGTCGCACGCCGCCGCGGCACCGGAGCACGGAATCAACGCCGTCGACGCGCTGGTCAATACCTATGTTGCCGTCAACGGAATGCGGCAGCGGATGCCGAGCGATGTCAACATCTGCGGCATCATCCGCCACGGTGGCACCGCCGGAAACGTCATCCCAGACTACGCCGAGATGTTCTACGTTGTTCGTGCGGACACCTGGCACAAGACCCAGGACGCCGTCGACAAGATCCTGCAGATCGCCGAAGGATCGTCAGCTGCTATCGGCGCGACCGTCGAGAGCGAGATGATGAAGAGCCAGTACGCGAAGTTCCAGTTCTACACGGAAGACAAGCAGAACGACGCCCTGAAAGATGTCTTCCGCAGCAATCTGGACTCGCTCGGCATAAAGGTCACACCGTGGAACAAGAACATGGGTGTCGGATCGACGGACTTCGCCAATGTCAGTCTGGAAATCCCGGGCATGCATCTGATGCTCAAGCTGGATGGTACCGATTCCCCGCCACATACACGTGAGTTCGCCGAGGCGGCCGGATCGGAAAACGGTCGGAAGTGGCTCCGCGAAGCGATCCTGGCGATGGCCTACAGCACGATCGACGTACTCAACGGCGATCAGACGCTGCAGCGCATTCAGAAAGACTTCGTCGCCGCGGCAGACTAGCCGGAACCTACCCGCTGAATCAGCGCGGGCCGATCAGACACGGTCGGCCCGCCTTCCACCTCAACGAAGCAGGGACATGAGCGCTCCACCTGACCGTGACAATGGCCTGACACAACAGGAAATCGACTACCTCGCGGGTCGAGCCCCAGATCCCGAACCAGAAGAGTCCCGGATCGAACGATGGCGACCAGGTTGGCTGGTTGCCGGATTGACCTTTGCAACGTTTGGGCTCTACCTCTTCATCTGGGGGGGCGTTCACTGGGCGGAGATGAAGCGGCAACTGAAGGATGACCGGATGTACCCGGTCTGGCATGCGCTGGCGATCATGACACCGATCTACGGCTACTTCCGTCTTCACGCGAACTATCGCGTCATGAACGAACTGCTGGACACCACCAGTTCACCAATTCGGACCCGGCCGATGCTGGTAATCGGCACGATCCTGATGGCGCATTTGCTGGCGTTGATGCCGATCGAGGACCTCCTTATCCAGGTGCTGAGCCTTGCGGCTATCCTCGGGGCGATTTCCTGGATTCTCCATCATGGACAGACCGGCATGAACGCCTACTGGGACGCTAAACCGTCGATAAAGACGAGCAGCCAGATTCGGCGCTGGGAGAAGATTGTCCTCTTCATGGGCGGATTCCTCTGGTGGATGTTTCTGTCCGCCCTGGTCTTCGAGATGGCAACCTGATCGACACGACGGTCTAGAGATGCTCCCGGCTGATCCGGATTCGCGCATCCACGACGGTGGCGCCCTGACTGTGGATAAAGACCGGATTGCAGTCCAGCTCCACGATCTGCGGAAGCTCATCGACCATCCGGCCGAGCCGCAGTAGTGCATCTTCCAGCGCGTCGACATCCCGAATCGGCTCACCGCGGAATCCGCTGAGCATCTTGCTCGATTTCACCTCGGTGATCATCTCGGAAACATCCTGCCGGGATAACGGAGCCAGCCGGAACGAGATGTCGTGCATCAGTTCCACCATCACACCCCCGGCACCCAGCACGACCACCGGTCCGAACTGCGGATCGTGCGCCGCACCGATCAGCATCTCCACTCCGTCTTCGGCCATCGACTGGAGCACCCATGCCTCGGGTTCGATCCCATCATGAGCCAGCTGGGTCTCCATCGCCCTGGCTGCCTCCACCGCTTCATCGGCACCGGCCAGATTGACCTCCACCGCACCGAACTCCGTCTTGTGCAGCAGTTGCTTTCCATGGGCCTTCAGTACCAGCCGACTACCGAGCTGTTCGGCTGCGGTCGGGATCTGATCGACATTTGCGACCACCCGCTGTGAGACAGCTGGCAAGCCATAGCAGTCGAGCAGTGCCCAGCAGGTCGCCGGATCAAGCCATTCCTGTCCCTCACCGAGTGCGTCCGCGATCAGCGAGGCCGCCTCGCCAGTGCGGATGTCGGCGAATGTCGGAGTCGTCGATACCGGCCTTCGGGCCCACTCCGCATAGGCAACACTCCGGGAGAGCGCCTTCGCAGCCGACTCCGGGAACGTGTAGACCGGGATCGGGTTCTCCTGCCCCCGCAACCCGGCGCTGGCCCCGGAAGAGGTCATCGAAACGAAGAGAATCGGCTTCGACCGGCGGGCCTGTTGGGCCGCCTGAAGCGTCGCGGCGTAGACGTCGGTCACGCGATCGGCAATCGGGATGTTGATCACGATCAGCGAGTCGATTCCGTCGTCCTTCAGCATCGCTTCTGCGGCCTGGCAGTAGTGATCGGCCGGAGCCGATGCAATCAGATCCACCGGGTTACTGACCCCAGCATGGGGCGGCAGGAAGGAACGCAACGCTTCCTGTGTCTCCGACGAGATCTCCGGCACTGAGACATCCTCTGCCTCCAGCGCGTCGGCGCAGAGAATCCCCGGACCGCCCGCGTTGGTGATCACACCAACCCGGGACCCTGCTGGTCTGGGCTGACTTGCCAGCAGACCGGCAACATCGAACATTTCGGCCAGGGTATCGGTACGAATCACGCCACTCTGCCGGAAGAGCGCATCCACGGTGGAATCCGAGGCTCCCAGCAACGCCCCCGTATGAGAGGCTGCCGCACGCTGACCGCTACTGGAGCGACCGCTCTTGACGGCCACGATTGGCTTGTTCCGGGAGACATCTCGGGCGATGTTGGAAAATCGACGCGGATTCCCGAACGACTCCAGGTAAAGGAGAATGACATCGGTTCGGTCA
>SLFF01000481.1 GCA_007124395.1 Thermomicrobiaceae bacterium
AGCGGGCAACACCGTGGTCCTGAAGCCGGCCAGCAACACCCCGGTTGTCGGCTATCGCATCTTCCAGATGATGCAGGAAGCTGGCGTGCCGGACGGCGTTGTGAACTTCCTGCCGGGTAGCGGTGATGAAGTTGGCGACACGCTGGTGGAGCACCCGCAGACGCGCTACGTCGCCTTCACTGGATCGAAGAATGTCGGCGTTCGCATTTTCGAGAACGCTGCCAAGGTCCAGCCGGGACAGCGCTGGCTCAAGCGGGTTGTCGCTGAGATGGGCGGCAAGGACGCGATTGTCGTTGATAACGAGGCGGACATCGAAGCAGCCGCCCAGGGAATCGTTGCCGCGGCGTTCGGTTTCGCCGGGCAGAAGTGCTCGGCCTGCTCCCGGGCGATCATCCACCAGGATGTCTACGACGAAGTCGAGAAGCGCGTTGTCGAGATCGCCAAAGAAACGGTCACTCTCGGCAACGCCACCGAAGGCAACTTCACCCTCGGGGCAGTGGTCGATAACAACCAGTACACCCAGATCCTCGACTACATCGAGATTGGCAAGAACGAAGGCAAGCTGCTGATGGGTGGCGGCAAGGTCGAAGGACGCAACGGCTTCTACATCGAGCCGACGATCTTCGGCAGTGTCGATGCCAAAGCACGAGTTGCCTGCGAAGAGATCTTCGGCCCGGTTCTGGCGTTGGTGAAGGCGAAGGACTACGACGAGGCGCTGGACATCGCCAACGACTCCGAGTACGGCCTGACTGGCTCCGTCTACTCGAAGAATCGCGAGAAGCTGGAGCAAGCCCGGTACGAGTTCGACGTCGGAAACCTGTACCTCAACCGGAAGTGCACCGGCTCGCTGGTCGGTATTCACCCGTTTGCGGGCATGAAGCTGAGTGGCACGAACTCCAAGGCCGGTGGACCGAACTACCTGATGAACTTCGTTGAAGAGAAGTCCGTTTCCGAGGTAGTGAACTAGCGGCCCTCACCCCCTGACCCCCTCTCCCAAAACTGGGAGAGGGGGGACGCAACGGGCGATCGTCAAGTTCGGACGGTAGCGGAGCCGCGCGGTGAGGGCCGAACAATCGAGTCAATGCACGCACCTCTTCTCCCCTCTCCCAGCATTGGGAGAGGGGCCGGGGGTGAGGGCCGGAACCGCACTGGTAGGGGCCGGCCCCGTGCCGGCCCGGATCAAGCGCAGACCCAGGCGAGCGGACACAGGACCCGCCCCTACCGAGAGCCGCACCGTGAGGGCCAGAGCCGCCCAATGACTGCCGAATACCGAGAAGGGAAATCTGGATTGTCGTCCAACGGTCAGACTACAGACATCGACAAGAGCAATGGACGATGGGGTTCCATCAACGGCATTTTCCGCAAGGCGATTCTGGTTGCCACCAACAACCGGCTCGTCTCCAGCGGGGTCAAACGCTTCGGAATGCGTCTCGGCGCTGGCAACTTCGTTGCCGGTGAGAACCTGGACGAGTGTATCGAGACCCTGAAGCGCCTGACCGACCGTGGTTTTCACAGCAATACCACCCTGCTCGGCGAACACGTTGCAGACCAGCAGATGGCCTCGGACGTTGCAACTGAGTACATCCGGATTCTCGATCGAATCCACGCTGAAGGCTGCCGGACGAATGTCGCCCTGAAGCTCACCCATCTCGGCCTCGACCTCAGCGAGGAAATCGCCTATCGCAACATCGAGCGGATTGCGACCCATGCCGAAACGCTGGGGAACTTCATCCGGATCGATATGGAAGAGTCAGATCGAGTTGACCCGACGATCCGCATCTTCAAGCGGCTGCGTGCCGAAGGGCTGGAGAACGTGGGGACGGTCTTCCAGTCATATCTCTATAGGACCGATCTCGATATCGAGAATCTGCTGGAGATCAAGCCGAACCTGCGAGTCGTCAAGGGTGCCTATCTCGAGCCGGAAAGCGTTGCCTATCCGGACAAGGCAGACGTGGATCGCAAAATGGTGGAGCAGATCGAGACCTTGCTGCAGAACGATTGCTATGTGGGGATCGCCACGCACGATGACCGTATCATCGACTACTTCAAGGCGTACACCGAGCGGCACGGTATCGGGCGGGACAAGTTCGAGTTCCAGATGCTCTACGGCATCCGCACCCAGTACCAGCAGGACCTGCTTGATGAGGGCTACAAAGTGCGTATCGCCACCCCATTCGGGCCGGAGTGGTACCCGTACCTGATGCGCCGTCTGGCCGAACGCCCGGCCAATCTCCTCTTCCTGGCGAAGAACGTGGTGCGGAGATAGGGAAACGATCTATCCGCCCATGATTCGCTTCCGCTTTGCGGATGACTCATCGCAATCTCTGTGTTAGTATTCCCCGCATCGGTTCAGTGCCAATTTGTCACACGCCCGAAAGTCATGAGTCTTCGTGGGACCCGTGCTATTGCAATTGGTCAACCCAGTCGCTATTATGGAATTTCGGCCAAGAACACAGGACTTGCAGTTTTTTGGCTCAGGTACTGAAAGTCAGCCTCGCTGACAGGACCCATGCGTTGTTCACGCGCGTTGCGAACAGATTCGGCGGTTTGAACAACTCTGCAGATTGTGAGGCGGTTTGCTGCGATGTTCGTCACTTCGGCAGTTATCTGAGGTGCTGTCGCGCAACTTCGACGAAATTCCTCGCTTATTATTCTGATCGGAGAGCAAACGTGGTAAATCGCAGCAAATGGCTTCGGCCGCTTACAGTAATTGGCGTCTCGCTGGTAATGGTGTTCGCGGTGGTTGTCTACCCCGGTATCGGATCAGCACAGACCGCGCCGACGCTCGGCACGGCAGAGAGTTTCTCGGTACTCGGCAGTTCAACCGTCACCAATACCGGGCCATCGGTCGTCAACGGTAATGTTGGAGTGAGTCCAGGCAATGCCGTTACAGGATTCCCGCCAGGAATCGTGACGCCTCCTGGAACAATCCACGCCGGGGATGCGGTTGCAGCTAATGCGCAAAACGATGTCACGATTGCCTACAATTCGCTTGCCGGCCAGCAAATGACGCAAGACTTGACTGGTCAGGATCTGGGTGGCTTGACCCTGACGCCCGGGGTTTATAGATTTTCGTCGTCAGCCCAATTGACTGGAGATCTCACGCTCGACGCTCAGGGAGCCGCCGACGCGGTATTCATCTTCCAGATTGGAAGCGCCCTTACGACCGCGCCTAATTCGTCCGTCAACGTCATCAATGGGTCCCTCTGTGATGTCTACTGGCAGGTGGGTAGCTCGGCGACGCTGGACATGGGCACCGCTTTC
>SLFF01000157.1 GCA_007124395.1 Thermomicrobiaceae bacterium
CGACGGCCAAACCCCTCGGTGACGAACACCGAAAACGGCTGGGCATGCTGCAGGTTAGACGAGGCCTGCCGCCAGATAACCATCGACGACGGCTCGGTCTCACCAGTTGTCATGTATCGACGGATCTCGCTGTCACTGATGCTCCCGACAATCACGCCGCGAACACCTTCTTCGATCAAACGCCGAAGCGCCGAAGTCCCGAGCGTCATTCCTGCCAGCACAATCGAACCCCGGAAATCGGCATCGACCATGTCGGCGGTGAACTCCCGGTCAGCGCGGTCTACGGCTACCCGCAACGGCCCGAAGGTGTCCTGCCCGAGTCCGAGCGCGCCAGTGACCCTGCTTCCACCAACACGCAGCCAGACGCCCCGGTGATCGACCACCGAATCGACTTCGCCATGCACGCAGGCGTAGAGACGCTGTGGATGGCTGATCGGCGTGAGCGTAACCACACCCGTGCTCTCATCGAAATCGGTCATTGTCGAGGCAACGGGAGCCTTGCAGGTCACCGAGCGCAGCCCGCGACGCGCACGGGCAACAGGCTCGCCTTCTTCGAAATCGGTGCCGATCGGCTTGGTCAGGTACCGGGAGACGGTCTCCGGTTCCATTTCCAGCTCGCGGGCAACGTTCACCTGAAGCACCCGCCCCTGGGCAACCAGCGCGGTGGCCAGTTCAGTGGAGGGGTCTACCCGGTCTCCAGGACGTACCTGGACATCGCCATCGCCGCTCAGCATGCGTTCGACATAGAACGACGCATCCCGAACGATAGCTGGCTCATAGATTGCATGCTGTCGATCGGTGGACATCCGCTCCGCCTATTCTGTGTCGCCGGAAAATGCACCGGCCCAGCGGTGTAACGCATGGATCCGGGACTCGTTGTCGTTCGGGAGTTCGCACGGTCGGCCACGACCATCCAGGATGATGCCGAACTGCCCACCGTGAATCGCTCGATCGCCATCAAACGTCACCGGCTCTCCCGCCGAATACCGTCCAACGGAAATCGCCGATACCGGGGTGATGGTCACCTCGGCCGTCCGGCCCTCGGAAAGTGGCAGACATCGTACTTCTCCCCAGGACAGGGTCAGCTCTCGCCGCTCTCCATCATCCTCGACGATCTCAACATCAGCGATCCGGTTACCGAATTGTGCCTGTCCGTTGAGCACGATGCAGGTGCCAAGCGGAGAGAGGAAGTCATTCTCGATCACTTCACGCGCATAGTCGGGCTCTCCGGCCGCAATGGCTCCGAGCGAGGCTATGATGCCGTCACGATCCACTGAAAGCATCACCACACCATCCGATGGCAGGACCTGCAAGGCATCCATGGCAACCAGGACACCAGTGCTTCCAGCGGTTTCGAAGACTTCCCGTCCGAGCACCACCAGCTCGACATCGAGGGTATCTTCTACCCCGGCTGAGCGCGTAATAACGCCGGTCATCTCCCGAAGTACCGCGCCGGCGATCGCCTGATCGCTGTCACCGTAGATGCGGGCGTTCGGGCGTAGTGCCCGATTAAGCAACCAGTGGCGAATCTCATCCTCAGTCATCTGTGCAGCTATCCAGCGAGCGATGTACGACGTGGGAATGTTAAGCAGTGATCGGGCTGCCATCCCGGCATCAATATCGCCCCGGTAAACCGACAGCGCTCCCTGATTGGCAGCGACCTCCAGGAGCGTCCCGGATTGCATGCTCCAGACGGCGAGTTTTCGACCCATTCGACGATGGAGGAATGCGGCGACGCTCTCTACTCCCTGCATTCGATCGACGAACATCCCGCTAGTGAAGGCCTGCAGAGCCTGTTCGTCGGGGAGTCGGGAGGCGTACTGTTCACGCAGTTCGGACTCGATTGCACTGGAGATCTCAGTGGTATCGTAGGCTGCCGGATCGATCCCGCTGAGCTCCAGGGCGTCGTCCAGGACCTCGGCGGCAACCTGTTGCCGCTCTTCATCACCGATGATGATGCCCTGGATCGCCCCGTACCCCGGAGCTGCGCTGGCAATAACTTCCAGGGCGCCTCTCCAGTCATCCAGCGAAGATTCTCCGGCGATGAGAATCACGGTGCGCGGCCGGGCATCCCGCAGCCAGGAGTCCATGGCGGCCGGCGACATCGATGTTCCGGCCCACTTGAAATACTCGCTTGCTTCATGCACCACGGAGATAGTCCGCCGGGCTGCACTGCGAATGAGGTGGGTAATCTCGCCCTGATCGAGCGAAAGCAACCCGATTCGATTCGGCTCGATCGGAATTCCGGTGACGAACACGCGATCGACACCGTCTCCGTCCGCTCGGGATGGCGCGATGATCTGATCGCCTTCCATCAGCCGGCGTCCCGTCTGGTCTTCCAGTTGCCGGATCGCCTGATTGATGCCGACGCTCATCTCAAAGAACGGGGTCCCGGCCGTGGTTACGGCTTCACCGACATCGACCAGCCTGGCAGCGCCCTCGACGACATCACATAGCACCGCACGCGTAACCGACTGATCGATATCGAGGACCAGCATCGCGTTTGGAAGTGTCGTCTGTTCTGCGGTATCAATCATCGACTCACCGGTGACTTTCCGTGCATGAGTAGTTCGGCGCCGATCGTTCGATCAGATTCCCTGAATGAATACGTAGGCCAGCATCAATGCCACGATTATAAGGAGCACGAGAATGGCGATCCTGGCAATCAGCTTGCCCCGGCCCGCACCCGACCCCTCAGCAGCTTCCTCGCCATCGTGTGACACGGCAAACTGGCGGGTCGCTTCGTCGTCCGGATCCAGCTCAACCGGATCAGCATCCCAGATGCTTCGGGATTGGGCGTCCCCCGGCGTAACCCCGGCGACAGCGTCCAGCGGGAGAAACTCCTGCCGGGCCGAATTCACCTGTGACTGATCGACCTGCCTGCCCTGTGCAAGCCAGGCGCGACTGACGACTGGAACATCATGAAGATTTGCTACAGCTCGCGAACGATCTGGAGCTGCGCTAGCTGAAGTCGCAGGTGCGCCCGAACGGGACGACGTCTGACCCGCTGATGATACTGGAGTCGCAGCGTTGCTGGCCTCATCCTCATCCGCATCTTCACTCAGCTCTTTCAGCCAGTCCGGCAGGTCATCATCGGTGACCAGAGAAAATTGGTCTGCTGGCTGATGATCGAGCCCCTGGGACTGATTGTCGTCGACCGGAGGTGGTGGCGTTGCCGATGATGCCCCAGAGCCAGACCATGATGGCGTCGAGGGCGGATCCTGCAACCAATCGGGGAGATCGTGCGGCGACGGTTGATCCGGAACTGAAGTTCGCGGTGGCGTGGTGTCCTCCAAAGGCGCCATTCCCTGGAGCCAGTCTGGCAGATCATCCAGCTGAATGTCATCGATGTTGAGTTCACCAAAATCGTCTGCGGCATCATAAACATCGGAAGATCCACCGCCATTACTGGCGGCTGCTCCGCAGGACGTGCAGAATCGATCGTGATCGCCCAGCGATGCACCACACTGCCCGCAAGTTCGAGCTCCGGCAGAGATCAGCAGCGGCGCACCACACGTCTCGCAGTGTCCGGCTTCTTCGCTATTGGATGTGCCACACTGACTGCAATACATGCGGGCCTCCGGCTAGTCTCGTCTGGCAGTGTCCGGACAGGGAACCAGCGTAACAGAACTTTTCTCCGCCGGCGCGCGTTGATGTCCGATGTGAAAGTCTAACACTGCATCCTGCTTCCGGATTAGCCCAGAAGTCCTGTCCATCGAATCTGCGAACGTACGCAGAAGTATACGCAAGCTATGCTGAACCGCGCAGATCAGCCGTATCCAGCCAGATCGTGACCGGCCCGTCGTTGATCAGACTCACATCCATATGTGCCTGGAACTGGCCCCGGGAGACCGTGAGTCCTTCAGCTTCCAGCCTGACGGCAAGCTCTTCGACCAACGGTGACGCAACGTCTGGGTGCGCAGCGTCGATGAAACTCGGACGCCGTCCCTTTCGGGCATTCCCGTAGAGCGTGAACTGAGAGACGACGAGTGCCGACAGGTTCTGATCAACTGCGGACTGATTCAGTTTGCCATCCTCATCTTCGAATATCCGGAGATTGGCAATCTTCCCAGCCAGATATGCCGCGTCATCGGCCGTGTCGTCGTGCGTCACGCCAACCAGCAGCAATACGCCCTGGCCGATCTCACCAACGGTCTCGCCTTCGACCACGACTCGTGCTTCATGTACCCGCTGAATCAGAACCCGCATAAACCTTCATCCCTCTCCTGCGCGCCTCGTTATGTCACGTTCGATACCTCAGCCATCAGGCTCGCCGTCGCCATTGCGGCGATGCCTTCCTCCCGGCCGACAAATCCCAGCCGCTCGGTTGTCGTTGCTTTGACATTGATCGAATCGGGAGAAACCCCGAGCAATGTGCCGATTCGCTCGCGCATCTCACTCCGATGCGGGCCAATCTTCGGTGCCTCAGCCATGATCACCAGGTCAACGTTCACCAGTTTCCAACCTGGACCAATAATCTGCAGCGCTCGCTGGAGCAGTTCGCCGCTGTCCGCATCTCGCCACTGATCATCATCGGGCGGGAAATGCTCCCCGATATCTCCCATCCCGGCTGCACCCAGTATCGCATCGGTGATGGCGTGCAGCGCGACATCAGCATCGGAATGCCCATCCAGACCGAGGTGATGAGGGATCTCGATCCCCCCGATAATCAAACGACGATCCGGCGCAAAGCGATGAACATCGAATCCGATCCCAACCCGATTCATAATGTCGCATCCCTGCTCGCCAGAAGCGCCTCAGCCACGATCGCATCGATCGCCGTGGTCACCTTCAGATTCTCAGGTGCGCCGGGGATCGTTCGGACATCATAACCCGCCGACTCCAGAATCGATGCCTCGTCCGTCGCCTCCCGATCAGAAGGCCACTGCTGATAGGCATGGAGGAGCCATTCGCGGCGAAATACCTGGGGGGTTTGCACCGAAACGAGCAGATTCCGGTCAACCGTCTCGGAAACCAGATCACCGTCGACACGCTTGATCGTATCGGTAACCGGTGTCGCGGAGATCACCGCACCGAACGAGTCGGCCGCGTCAATCGACGACCGGACGAGCTCTGGCGTCACCAGTGGGCGAGCTGCATCATGAATCAGCACGAGGGCACATTCCGGGGTCAATGCGTCTACCCCTGCACGCACAGAATCCATCCGGGCAGCACCACCCCGGGTTGCCGATACAGGGATCGGCGCGTCAATTCCGGCGATGATTTCTGCGATGGTCTGCTGGTTGTCTTCGTTGTCCACGACGACGATTTCGGAGAGCGCATTCGCCGAGATGAGGGCTTCGATCGTCCAGGTCAGCAACGGTTTACCGGCGATCTCGATCACGGTTTTGTCGGCACTGCCAAACCGCCTGGCCCGTCCAGCTGCCGGAATAACTGCTCCACATGTCATGAGTCAGATGCCATCCGGGCGAACATCATTCGGCCGCTGCTAGTCTGCAATGTCCGGGTGATGACAATTCGGACTTCCGAGCCAACGTGCGGCTCACCGCCGTCCACCACGACCATCGTACCGTCATCGAGGAAGCCAACGCCTTGCTCGTATTCACGGCCCTTCTGCACCAGCTTCAACTCAGTCTCGTCGCCAACGGCCAGTGCCGGACGCATCAACTCGGCCAGCTGATGAAGGTTGAGCACCTGCACATCCTGAAGGGCGGCCACCCGTTCCAGATTGGTATCGCCTGACAGGACCGGGATATCGAGTGTTCTGGCCACGTTGACCAGTTGAGAATCGACGTCCGGCCCCTCCGCATCGATCTGCTTGACGTCAACGGTTATGGTCGGGTTTGCGCGCATCTCCTCCAGCGCCTGCAAGCCACGGGTGCCGCGGGTTCGCCGGGAATAGTCGTCAGAATCGGCTACCAGTTGCAACTCATGCAGGACGAAACTCGGTACAACGAATGCAAATGGCAGGAACCCGCTGGCCGCAAGTCCCCGGACACGTCCATCGATGATCGCGCTGGTATCCAGCAGAACTCTTGGAGCAACGGTCTCCGTCACCGTCTGGAGCGGAGCCGGTTCGCTGTCTGCAGTCCCCTGCGGTGGTGATGGATCCTGCGGCCCTTCGGATGACACCGCGTGGGCCACACGGCGAAAGCCAACAAGCTCCATGAGTTCGCGCTTTTTGATCAATGCCGAAAGCACGGCGACGGAACAGATCACCAGCATCACCACCATGGGCAGGTACTGGCCAAACGGGCTGGGCAGCATCGAGAGCGGAAACGCCAGCAACGTCGATACCAGCCCACCAATGAGCAGGCCTGTCGCCCCGGCAATCAGATCACCAGCTTCGACCCGACGAACACCGTGCGCCAGTCTCGACATCGCGCCAATAGTGAGATACGGCGTTAGCAGGAAGAAAAGCGCCCCGAGCGAGGCCGAAATCATCAGCGGGAATCCGGTGGTGTCGGCACTCGTTTCGTCTGGTACCAGTGCTATCCCGATCTGCCAGCCAAGGTAGATACCGATAATCAAACCGACATAGCGGAGTACACGGCCCCATGCCGTGTTGGCCTGTCGGGCTCGGACCTCCCGTGGGGAAAGCGAGCGGTCATCGGATTCCTGTGCGGTCTGAAGCATGCCGATCAGTGCCATTTCAACGCCCGTGGGAACAAGCAGATGCGAGACTTGATGTCTCCAATAGTATCGCATTCCTGAATTCGCGATACCCGATCAGAGACCTGTATCACAGCAATTCCGGGGCCAGGCGTCGAATATCATCAAGGACCGAATCCGGCACCGGGGCGTTGCCCAGATCGCGCCCTTCCCGATGATCAGGACCGTGATAGTCACTACCACCAGTGGCGATCAACTCATACTCGCGTGCCAGTTCAGCCAGCAACTCGCGCTGATCCGGTGAATATGGCCCGTACCAGACCTCGATGCCCGCCAGACCGGCTTCGATGAGCTCAGGCAGTTGCCGCTCGAACTTCCCCATCGTCAATGGATGAGCCAGCACGCTGAACCCGCCAGCCTCACGCACCAGGCGCACCGCGTCTGCCGCAAAAAGCGGCAATCTCGGCACGAACGCCGGTCGGTTCCGTCCAAGCCAGCGATCGAATGCTTCGTTGATCGTTTCCACCTCGCCATTCTCGATCAATACCCGGCCGATATGGGCCCGGCTCACCGCCCCGCCGGCAGCATTGGCTTCTACTTGATCCAGCGTGATGGGGACATTGTTCTCCCGCAGGCGGGCGACGATTCGCTCGACGCGGCTCTCCCGATCCTGCCGAAAAGCATCCAGCGCACGTTGAAGTGCCGGGCTGGATGCATCGATGCCGTATCCCAGCAGGTGAAAATCACCACCGTGCTGCGACGTGGCACTGAGTTCGACCGCCGGGACAATCGTCAGGTCAGGAAACGCCTGTGCGGCCGTCAGCGCCTCTGGCAGGCCGTACGTGGTGTCGTGATCGGCGATGCCAAGGTAGCGCAAGCCCCGCTGGGCAGCTAGTCGAACCAACTCGGTCGGTAACAGTGTGCCGTCCGATGCGGTGGTGTGGGTATGGAGATCGATGGTACTGACGAGTACGGGTTCGGACATGAAACTACCCTGTATCTCCGAGAACCTGGAACGGTTTTGACAAAAAAAGACGCGTGCGGACCGCAGATCCGCACGCGTCTGATGATCCTGCTTGAATGTTACCGCGGTTCGACGATCAACCGGATCGCAGTTCGATCTTCGTTGTCGATGGTTACGTCAATGAACGCTGGCAGGCAGACCGAATCGATTCCGGTCTCTTCCAGATAATCGCGGGCAATGGCCACCGCCTTGACCGCCTGGTTCGTCGCGCCAGCGCCGATCGCCTGCACCTCTGCACGGCCGGATTCCCGGACAACACCGGCAATTGCACCTGCCACCGCGCTCGGGCGGGATCGTGCGGAAACCTTGAGCACTTCGCCATGCTCGGCTGCAGGCACTGCCGCAACAGCCTCAACTTCTTCGATGTCTTCGACCTTCGTCGCAACCGGCTCGGTTGCCACAGCCGACGCGGCCTCAGACGCACCATCCTGAAATTCAGCAACAGAATCGTCGATGCTGGAGTAACCGTCTTCCTCGGGTGGGAACTTCGAGTCTGGTTCGATCTTGATGTCGCGCAGATCGAGCTTGCTGAAGAACCGGTCCATCCTGCTCCTCCATACCTGGGCGGCTTGTGCCGCACTGTAAACCTGAATGTTCCGCCACGTATGTGTTCCTGAAATCCAGACACTCCCCAGAGCTGGATCCCAACCACACTCCACCTGTCGGGAAGGAACACCTGTAGATATGTCAGGTGAAAACAGGGTAGATGACCGGCATATGTACCGAGCTGGTTCCCCTATTCCCTTCCCTGCCCAATGCCCGCAAAACCGGCCTGTGGCTCCGGCATGCTGGCGCCACTAGAGTTACCACACCGGTGCAATTGCGTCAATGTTTTCGTCCTTTCGCGCAATGAATTCCCCCGATTGTGCACCGTCATTCGACGACGCGCTCGCGCATGCCAAAACACCGATCCAAACATTGCTGTTCGGATCGGTGCTGGTCGGCTTCCTGATCGTGTCAGACTGGGATCAGCGGGCGTAATCCACCGCGCGCGTTTCGCGGATTACGGTTACCTTGATCTGCCCGGGGAACTCCAGGCTTTCCTGGATCTTCTTGACCACATCACGGGCCAGCCGTGTTGCAGCCAGATCGTCGACGCTATCCGGGGCCACCAGGATGCGAACTTCCCGGCCGGCCTGGATTGCGTAGGCTTTCTCAACACCCGAGAATGAGCTGGCAACTCCCTCAAGTGCTTCGAGTCGTTTGATGTACTGCTCGACCATCTCGCGTCGTGCTCCCGGTCGGGCGCCACTGATGGCGTCGGCCGTAGCCACGATGAACGCTTCGACGGTACGAGGTTCTTCTTCAGAGTGATGTGCGGCGATTGCATGGACGATCTTTGCCGATCGGCCAAGACGTCGTGCGATGTCAGCACCGATAAGGGCGTGCGGGCCTTCGACCTCGTGGTCAACCGCTTTACCGATATCGTGCAACAACGCGGCGGTCTTGCAGACATTGACATCTGCCTGCAGCTCTGCCGCCAGAGCACCGGCGATCAACGAGACTTCCAGTGAGTGATGCAAGACATTCTGTCCGTAGCTCGTCCGGTACTTCAATCGCCCCAGGAGCTTCACCAGGTCTGGGTGCAAGCCCTGGACATTCGCTTCGTAGGCAACCTTTTCGCCTTCTTCACGAATGATCTGTTCGACTTCTGTTCGAGTCTTGTTGACGACCTCTTCAATACGTGCTGGATGGATGCGGCCGTCCTGGAGGAGTTTACTCAGTGATAGTCGTCCGATTTCCCGGCGAACCGGATGGAACGAAGAGAGGGTGACGGCTTCCGGGGTATCGTCGACGATGAGATCGACGCCGGTAGCCTGCTCAAGAGCCCGGATATTCCGGCCTTCACGGCCGATGATCCGGCCCTTCATATCATCACTCGGCAGCGGAACCACCGACACGGTAGTTTCCGCGACGTAGTCCGGGGCCACTCGCTGGATCGTCGTTGCCAGAATTTCGCGAGCGCGCCGGTTTGCTTCGTGCTTGGTTTCCTGCTCCATCTCACGAACCCGACGGTTCATGAGGTCACGGACTTCGACTTCACCCTGCTCGAGTACCAGAGATCGGGCTTCGTCCATGGTCAACTGCGCAACCCGCTCGATTTCCTGCTGGCGCATGTCCACCATTTCATCGACCTTCGCGCGAGCCTGTTCGGTCTCCCGCTCGCGAGTCTGCAGCTTTCGTTCGCGCTTTTCGAACCCTTCGAGCCGACGATCGATCTGCTCTTCCTTATTCTGCAGTCGTCGCTCGATCCGTTCGACATCCTTGCGTCGTTCCTGTTGTTCACGATCCGCTTCATTTCTGATTCGGATCGCCTCGTCCTTCGCCTCGAGTACCATCTCTCTCTGGTTGGCCTTCGCCTGTTCTACGATCCGTTCCGCCTCCTGAGTTGCTCGCTGCACTGCAGACGAAGCACGAGACGTCATGTAGAAATACGTTGCACCAACCGCAAGAGCACCTACTACGAGCGAAGCGATCATGGAGATCAATAGCTCCATATCTTACGCTCCTCGTCTTTTACGCTCTATCGTTTGTTAATGTTCGCAGGGAACTCGGTCGGATCCTGTGTGGCATTCGTGTCGCGCATGCCAGCAGATCGATCACGAACCGGATCCATATCGAATCATAGTGGCGGCCTTCACAGAATGTCAAGAATCGCTGGACGCGCCGATCCCGGGCATGGATGATTGAATCGAGCATCGAGCGTCTTTCTTTCGCACCGGATTGGACCAGGGTTTATGGATGCTGACCGGGGACAACTGATCAAGAATCTCCTGACAGAGATCAATCGCGGCGGGGTGCGTGACCGGGATGTGCTGATGGCAATTGCCACGGTTCCCCGGGATGCCTTTGTTCGCACGGAAGCGCAGCACCAGGCATGGGAAAACCGGGCGCTTCCAATTGACGACGGGCAGACGATTTCCCAGCCCCTCATCGTTGGATTGATGACTCAGGCGCTGAATCTGACCGGCAATGAACGTATTCTGGAGATTGGTACCGGGTCTGGCTATCAGGCTGCCGTGCTCGCCGAACTGGCGCGAGAGGTGGTGAGTATCGAGCGATATTCATCACTGGCCGAGACGGCACGGAAGCGCCTGGCTGATCTGGGGGTATCGACGGTTCGAGTTGTCATCGGGGACGGCACGAAAGGCTGGCCCGAGGGCGCTCCTTATGACGGAATCATTGTCACCGCGGCGGCTCCACATCTCCCACAGGCGCTGGAGCAGCAACTTTCACGAAAACCGGGGGCGCGGATCGTCATTCCAATCGGAAGTCCGGATGACCAGGAGCTGATGGTCTACGAGCGCACCGACAGTAACTTGCGAGAGTACACGCTCGGGCCGGTGCGCTTCGTGCCATTGATCGGCGAGCAGGGTTGGCAGGAGTAGACGAGGATTGTCCACCCTGCCAGGCTTCTCAATACTGATTGCTGACTCGCGGCTGCACACGGATTCCTGCCAGGCGTGACCCGAGCCGAATCAGTGAGAGGCCGATCGAACGCCGCACCTGGGTGACTCCCTGTGGATCGGAGAGCGTAACGGTTTGTCCATCCAGGTCAATCACTGGCCGGCTGGCCGAGAGATCATTCCGGAGCTGTGTCATTCGGTAATCCACCATTGCACGGGTTGTTCGCTGGTCCAATGGGTTCTGCATGGTCTTCCTCGAATTCGAATCGATTCAACAATTCTTCACAGTTAGCTGGATCGTTGTTGAATACTCGCCAGAAGCGCTTCCGCTTCTTCGACACTGATATCACCCCGGGAAAGTGCATCGAGCACTTCTCTCGTGTCCCTGTCTGGATCGGAGGATTGGTGAGATGTCCCTGTCGACGTCCCGATGGACTGAACCTCTGGAACTGGCGGAACATCGGGCACCTCTGGGACGTTCGGAACCGGTGGAGGCATCGGGATAGCGTCGCCTTCCGATGCCGCGAGCCAGTGAATCTGAATATCACCGCTCGAGCTGCGCACACTCACCTCGGCCCGTTCGTCCGATTCACCGACACTGCCCACCTGACGACGCGATCGCCGACTCTTCGGGCCACGCTGACCAACCGAGACGAGCGGGAGATTTGTCTTGATGTCGCCACTGGAGGTAAACGCCTCGATTCGCGCCGACGCGTCACGATGGATCGCCAGGGTGATCGAGCCGGAACCAGTCTCAAACGACTGATCGCAATCGCCCAGTCTGGCCGTGCAACGAATGTCGCCAGAGCCCGACCGGACCTTCATGCGCTCAAAGGCTCCCCCAGTGATGAACACATCACCTGAGCCGCAATCGGAGTTGTAGGCAGCCGCGCGCGAGTGCTTGACCATAATGTCGCCCGAGCCAGCCGCAATCTTGATCGCCTCACCAGCAACACGATGCAGCGTCACTTCACCACTCCCGGCAGCAACATTGGTCACTGCCTCCACATCGATGAGCGACACATCTCCTGAGCCGCCGGCAACCTGGAGTGACCCGGTGAAACTGGCAATCCGGATCTTGCC
>SLFF01000343.1 GCA_007124395.1 Thermomicrobiaceae bacterium
CATACCGTAAGGTTTGTTCGCGAGCACGGTATAGATATCGCCGGAGCATTGGTCTGCCTCTAGGCCAAGCTCCGGTGACCTGGTAGAAACTGGATACATCCAGTAGTTTAGTCGGGTCGAGCGAGGGCACCACGGTGACCATCCCAATCACCGACGGGGATGTATCGGCCACTTCTCCCGGTTGTACGCCGCGTCGAAGAACAGGTACTCATACCGTGAAGTGGTGATGAAGTGCTTGCGGATGAGTGCTTTGCGCTCGTCCGGGAGGTTGGCGGCGACTTCATCGGTGCAATCGATGACGGACTGGACCACGTCGGCGAACTCATCGGCCGAGTAGGTGTCGATCCACTGCTGGAAGTCCGGGTTCGGCGAGCCGTTCTGCCCGAGCACTTTGCCAGCTTCCCAGTAGATCCAGTAGCAGGGCAGGATGGCCCCGAGAATCTCCTCGAACGGATGTCCATAGGCGACCCGCAGCAGGTAGGAGTTATACGCCTCGGTGGTCGGGAGGGCTTCGTTGTTGTAGACGTCTTCTGGCGTCATGCCCCACTTGCCGAAGAACGAGGCATGCAACGCACGCTCATCAACCAGGATTCCCCGGGCGTGATCGGCGAACATCTCGCACCACTCGTCCTTCGTGGCTTTCGACGATGCCGCCGCCAGTGACCGGGCATAGGCCTGCAGGTAGAGCGCATCCTGCACGGCGTACTGCCGGAAGATGTCTTCGGGCAGCGAGCCGTCAGTCAATCCGGTGGCGAACGGGTGCGCCTGGATCGCGCTCCAGATCGGTTCGATGTCGTGCCAGAGTTGCTGAGTGAAACGGGTGGTCACAGGTGTGTCCTTTCTTATGAAGCGTCAGCCCTCACCCCCGGCCTCCCTCGGCTTCGCTCGGGACAGGCTCTCACCCAATACTGGGAGAGGGGAGGAGAGTTAGAACCAGGCTACTCGTCGTCCTCAATCGCTGCTTCGACAAATTCGTTAGTGAATGCCTCGTCGACGTGGGTGTCGGGATCGAGTAGCCCGCCATCGATCATCCAGTCCGCGAAGTCCTGCCAGCGCTCGGTGGTCTGCTGACCGAAGTACTCGGCACCTTCGGTCCAGAGCGGGGCCAGCATGACGATCGAGTCGGATTCCAGCGCCCGATCGGTATCCGGATACTCCTCCATCATCGCGTCGGTTGCGGCATCGAAATCGTCCATCGCTTCGAGGTAGCCCTGCTGCATCGCCCGAATGAACCGCTCGACCATCTCCGGGTTGTCCTCGATCGTCTCATCACTGGCCACCAGCACCAGTTCATAGTAGATCGGGACCTCGTGATCTTCGACCCGCATGATGTTCACCGGGAAGCCCTCGTTCTCGGCCAGGATCGACTCATGCACCCAGTAGGCACCGATGATCGCATCCACCTGCTCAGCGATCAGCGCCTGAACGAGGTTGAAGCCGACGTTGACCAGCTCCACATCGTCGAGCGTCAACCCTTCGGACTCCAGCATCGTCTCCAGAAGCGCTTCATTGCTAGGGATTCCCGGATAGCCGATCTGCATGCCGGCCAGATCCCCTGGACTCTCCAGCCCGGAGCCTTCCAGCGTCATGATCGAGTTCAGCGGATACTGCACCAGTGCCGCCACCGACTGCACCGGGATGTCTTCCTGCCGGGCCTGCAGCACAGATGTCTGGTAGCTGATACCGAACGTGTCCCGGCCCGAGCCAACCAGCATCAGCACGTCCTCCGGATTTGCCGGAACGTGGATATCGACGTCCAGATCTTCTTCGTCGAAGTAACCGCGCTCATCGGCCAGAAAGAACGGCGAGTGGTTCGCCCACGGGTACCAGTCCAGGGCGAGCGAGACCTCATCGGGATCATCCCCGCCGATCCGGTCAGCGCAGCCAGCCAGTCCCAGAGCCAGCGCAACGGTCAGCAGCAGAAACACACGGGCTGACAACCGTCGTTCGCCCCTCTCCCAGAACCTGTCCTGATCGGAGCCGAAGGATCTGTAGAGGGGTCGGGGGTGAGGGCTCATCTCGGTCATACTAGGGTGTCCTCTCTCGTTCGAGCCGGCGCCACGGTAGCAGCCAGCGCTCCAGCAAACTGATCGCAACGAACATCATGATTCCCATTAGTGCGGCAATGAAAATCGCCGCAAACACACGGTCGGTCAGAAACTGCGATGCCGACCGGATCATCAGATAGCCCAGTCCGGACGATGATCCGACCCACTCCGCTACCAGCGCACCGATCACACTCACCGCCGCGGCGATCCGGGTACCCGAGAAGACATACGGCAGCGACATCGGAAATCGAACCAGTCGGAATGTCGCCCAGCGACTGGCCCCCAGACTGCGCAACAGGTTGACCATCTCCCGGTCCACTGAGCGCAAGCCATCAATGGTGTTGACCGCAATCGGAAAGAAGCAGATCAGCGCCACGACGATGATCTTCGGCGTCAAGCCATAGCCGAACCAGATCAACAGCAACGGCGCGATGGCGATCACCGGAATCGCGTTCGTGGCAATGATCACCGGATAGAGCGACCGCTCCAGAATCGGGGTTGAGGTGATCGCGATCGCCGAGCCAACGCCCACCAGAAAGGCGATTCCGAAGCCGATCAATGCGGCCTGCGCCGTCGACAGCGTATGCTCGAAGAGCATTGCCCGGTCGTCGATCAGTGACTGTCCAATCGCCGACGGTGGTGGCAGCATCCAGGCCGGCGTATCCCGAACACGCACCAGCACTTCCCAGATTGCGATTCCGAACCCCAGCAGGAACGCGGGAACAACCCACTGAATGCCGGAGGCGAGCCGCTCCAGGCCACGATCACTGAGATGCATGGAGACCCTCGCTCAGGCTCATGCTCGATTGCAGGTCTCGCAGCACGTTCCGTTTGATCTCCATGAACGCCGGTTCGGTGACGATCTCGGCTATTCTCGGTCTCGGCAGATCAACCGGATGGGTGTGGATCAGCGTCCCCGGACGCTGACTCATCACGGCAACACGATCAGACAGAAAGATGGCCTCATCAACGTCGTGGGTAATCAGGAGCACCGTGCGCTGCATCTGAGTCCAGACTGCCAGCAACCACTCCTGCATCGCCCGACGGGTGAGGGCATCCAGCGCGCCGAACGGCTCATCGAGAAGCATCACCGGGCGATCAGTCAGCACCGTTCTCAGGAAGGCGGTTCGCTGGCGCATGCCGCCAGAGAGCGTGGCCGGGTAGGCATCGGCAAACCGGGCGAGCCCGAATTGCTGGAGCAG
>SLFF01000497.1 GCA_007124395.1 Thermomicrobiaceae bacterium
CACGTTCCAGCGAGCAGGATTGATCAGCCGGAGATTGATGATCACCGTCGGGCAACGTTGCCGGAGCGCCGATCCGATCCCGAGCAGTTCTCGCTCGACGTGTGAATCGATCGGTTCAGTCAACAGATAGACATCGAACCCGTTGACATCCGAATCGACCCAGATCCCACGCACCACCGACGTATCACTAAGCAATTCCGCGGCATGGACTCCAGCGTCTCGTGGTGTTGTGGAACGGGCGCTGAACATGACCGGGCAACCCCCAGATAGATATCGGCGGGGTGAGCTATTTCTGGCTCACTCCGCCGATCGTACGTTCAGTGGAATACTACTGGAAGAATACCGGTGGCGCTTCGCCGTCGAGATAGATACGGAACACGTTGGAGCTGATTCCGACGACGTCGAAGTCCATCGTATCGGACACCGTGCCGGTATCGTAAGCTATCGAACCGGACCCGGTGAAGATCGAGCCAGGGACCCGTGGATCGGGCCCGGGGGCGAAACCTCCGGCCTGAACCTGGGCTGTACCGCCGGTCGGGCCATCCACCTGAGTAATGTTCGCCGTCATACTGGAGAGCAGCCGGATTCCACCCTCCGTGGTGTATTCGTGATCGGCTTTCAGAATGCCGGACGAGTTCCGAGGCAGGACATCTCCGTCTCCACCGTCGTCGACGTAGGCGGACCAGGTGCCGGTGGCTACTCCATCCGGATGCCAGACTTCACTGGTGGTCGTCAGCGCAACCCGATTCCAGTCGCCGGCACCGTCTGGTTCATAGACCTGGAAAGTGACGTACATCGTATTCGGGCAGGCATTGGCAGAATCATCCGGAATGGCTCCATAGCGCCACATATAGTAGTGCTGTCCGACGTTTCCGGCTTCAACCTGCCAGCCCTCATCGTTCCCCGGCGTGTAGGTCAGTACCCGACGCTCGAACGCCTGAACCAGAACATCCTGCGGCTCCGGGTCCTCACCAACGATGACGTTCGTCCAGTACGCCTCGGTGATCGGGAGCCCCGCCGCGTAGAACGGGTTGGCGAACAGATTGCCGCTGGTGTTGACGCCGTTCTCGAAGATCGGTCCCGAGCTGTTCATGAACTCCCAGAAGACCGAAGCGACCTGGTTTCCGGTCTCGCTCACGTAGTATTCAGCCGTCACGCCGTAGTCTGCGAGTGCCGGATTGTCGCCGGCATTGCCCTCGCTATCCAGGGTCTGGGTAATCGTCTGTCCGGAATCGAGCGCCGGCTCATACATGAGCGGGCCAAATGCTGAGTAGTTCGGGGAGCCACCGCCGGCATTGCCGGCAACATGGACCTCGGCCGGCCCCCAGTCGATGTATTCATTGTCGCCGACCTGCATGTTGCCGGTGATCATCTCCGTCGCCAGCAGGCCCTGGGTCACGTACCATTCGGAATCAGTGTTCCCCAGCGGATCATTGATCTCCATGCGGGACTTGTCGAAATACTGCACCTCACGCTCGCCTGCCGTGAGCTTGTAGTAAGGCTCGTAGCAACTGCCGGTAAACCCGCTCGGGCCCCAGATCCACGTTCGGGTGGCGTCTCCGGAGGCAACCTGCTGATCAGTGCGTTGCCAGGTACGTTCGAAATACTGGTTGGCCGGAGCCTGAGCCAGAGCAACCATTGGGAGAACCAGCATCAGCGCCAGTAGTCCGAGGGCGGCAGCGAAACGATATGAACGAGGTCGACTCTGCAATTTCAACTCCTGTCGAATTGATCCGGACACGTAATACTCATCAGTTAACGTGCCGAGTGACTGATTGGCTTCATATCATGGCACAAGGAATGTCCAGAACCCAGTATTGAATGACGGATGAAGCCAGAATCGTCAGATCATGCGAAGGGGAGTAGCGATGAACATCACGCGGATTCACCACGCAACGATGGTGAGCAGTGACGCCCAGCGAACGGTCGATTTCTACACCCGGCTGCTCGGCATGCGACTGATCAAACAGACTGTCTACGACAATCAGCCAGAGGTTCATCAGCACATCTACTTCGGCAACCAGTCGGCGGAACCCGGCAGCATTCTGTCGTTCTTCGTCTGGCCCAACACCCGTCGCGGCAATGAGGGAATCGGCGGCACCCATCACATTGCCCTGAACACGAAGGATCGTGAGTCACTGCTTCGCTGGAAACGGTGGCTGACCGACCACGACGTCCGGGTCTGGGGGCCATATGATCGGGTCTACTTCAACAGCATCTATTTCAATGATCCGGACGGGCTCATTCTGGAGATCGCCACCGAGGGGCCGGGATTCACCGTCGATGAACCGGCCGAGTCGCTCGGTCAGGAGATCAAATATCCGCCATATCGGGCGCTTCGGGGAATGAGGGACGAAGAAGCGATCGAACTGGAAACCTGGCCGGAGCCTGTCCCATCGATCGATAAGGAAATGGCGCTGAACTCGCTGCACCATATCAGCGCAATCGGCACCAACGGCGATCGCATTCTCCGCTTCTACAACGAGATCCTCACGTTGCCGACCGTCAAGCAGACGGTCAATTTTGACAATCCGGACTCTCCGCATCTGTACGTTGGGGTCGATGGGGGAGTTCCCGGTTCGATCATCACCTACTTCGTCTACGATCAGGGAGGCTTTCGGCCGTTCCGCATGGGAACCGGGGTGACCCATCACTTTGCGTTCGAGGTGCCAGACGTGGACGCCCTTCATCAGTGGAAAGAGCAGCTCTCCCGGTACGAGATCGAGTCGTCCGACATCCGCGATCGAACCTACTTCCAGGCGGTCTACTTTCACGATCCCAACGGCCATATCCTGCAACTGGCGACTACCGGCCCCGGGTTCACGGTTGATGAAACGCTCGAAGAGCTGGGCAGCCGCTTGCAACTTCCGGCGCATCTTGAGTCGAAGCGGGATGAGTTCGAGGCGAACCTGCCAGCACTGGATCCCGGCAGATAGCGAAGGGCGATCCTTGCGGATCGCCCTGTTCTGCGTGTATTCGTTGTTGATACGGTGGTTAGCTCGGGTCGTCGATCTCGACCGGCTCATCGTGATCGTAAATCAACATCTCCCAGGTGGAGTCTGATTCCTCAGTCGGATCATCGGCAACGATCTTCAGCACGTCAAATGTCTCGCGGTCGATCCAGACGTTGAAGTCGATATCACCGGTTCCCGGGAACGTACCAGCCGTTGCCTGCTGAACCATGTCGCCGTCGATAACGCCATAGATCTGATAGGCTGCGCGGCCTTCGACATCGTCGCTCTCGTC
>SLFF01000320.1 GCA_007124395.1 Thermomicrobiaceae bacterium
AGGCGAAGCAGAGCCGGAGCGTGGCCATCATCAGGCCGAGGCCAACGTCGCTCAAGCCCTCTCCAGCCGAATAGCCCAGACGAACGAACAGGGCAGCCGTCGAAGCAGCCGTAACCCCTGCCGCCAGCACCAGCGCGATTCTCAGGCTTGACGGTCGATCGGCCATTTCACCCCATTACCTGCCAACAACCCCGCTACTCTACCAATCTGGCACCCAACAGGAAGCACCCGATCGATGGGGGCGCTAGACCCGTGTCGATCGCTGGCGGGCATAATATTTGATTGGGGAGTGGTGGCACAGAGCAACGGTACGAGTACGAGTGGATTACATGCCCAGAACAACAATCTCTTTGATCGTGTCAGTCAGTACGTTTCTCGTGGTGATGCTTCTTGCCGGCTATGTAACTGGCACGCCGGCATTTCTCATGAATCGCGATGACACCGACACACTCCGGATTGCCACGACAACATCACTCGATGATTCCGGGTTGCTTAACGACATTCTTCCCGACTTCGAGGAGCGATACAACACTCAAGTGGACCTCATCGCAGTCGGAACCGGGCAGGCGATGGTCCTCGCAGAACGCGGGGATGTCGATCTGGTTCTGGTGCACGCTCCCGAACTGGAGCAGGAGTTCGTCGCCCAGGGCTATGGCGTAGATCGAACAACCTTCATGACGAATCCGTTTGTCATCGTCGGGCCTGTCGATGACCCCGCGGAAGTCGCCGACGCGAGTAGCGCCGGGGATGCCCTGTCCCGGATAGCCGACAGCGGGGCATCGTTCGTCTCTCGTGGGGATGACTCCGGTACTCATTTCAAAGAGCTGGAGATCTGGGCATCAGCGGGGCTTTCCCCCAGTAGCAGCATGGGCTGGTATCAACCCGTCGGGCAGGGAATGGGCGAAACCCTGCTCACTGCGAACGAGATGGAAGCCTATACCCTGACGGATCGTGCGACGTTCGTGGCAATCGCTCCGGAGCGGGTCGCTGATCTCGAATCACTGTATGGGTCACCGGGTCAGCCGGGAGAGGGGGATCCATTGCTCGACAACCCGTATAGCGCCATTGCCGTGAATCCGGAGAGTCACCCGGAAACCCGGATCGATCTGGCTCGAAACTTCGTCGACTGGTTGAACATGGATTCCACATTGACCAGTATCAGCGAGTTTGGCGTGGAAACGCATGGCGAACCCCTGTTTACGCTGATCGAAGGCTCATGACTGATCCACAGTGCCTGTTGAACCCGGCAACCAATCTGCTCTCAGCGTGGACCAGCGTTGCCGGGTTGACGATTCAGGTCTCGGCCACCGCGATCATTATCAGTGCGTTGATCGGGATTCCTTTCGGAACCTGGTTGGCGATGAATCAGTTTCGCGGTCGACAGGTGCTCTCCATTGTCCTGTATGCCGGAATGGGGATGCCTCCGGTCGTCGTGGGACTGATCATATTCATGCTCCTCTCCCGTGCCGGGCCGCTCGGCGGGCTGGGATGGCTGTTCACTCCGGCCGCAATGGTGCTGGCACAAGTCATCATCAGCCTGCCGTTCGTCGTCGTGCTGACGAAGACGAGCGTGGAAGGAATCAGCAGTTCGGTCAGTGAGCAGCTCCGCAGCCTTGGAGCAACCGACCGTCAGATCGCCCGGGCGGTCCTCTGGGAAGCACGTTTCGGGGTGCTGGTTGCGATTCTGGCCGGCTTTGGGCGGGTCATCTCCGAGGTCGGCGCTGTCATGCTGGTCGGCGGCAACATCGACGGTCAGACCCGGGTGTTGACGACAGCAATCGTTCTGGAAACTCGTCGTGGCCAGTTCGAACAGGCAATTATTCTCGGAGCTATTCTCGTTGGAGTGACACTCATGATCTTCGCGTTCGTCCTGCACCTGTCTCAACGAACCCGGCAGACGTCGGTATGAGCGCAATCTTCGAACTCCACCAGATACGCCAGTCATTCGGAGGTCGCACGGTTCTCGAGGTGCCGGAGCTGATGATCAACCCGGGTGAATGCCTCGGGATCATCGGCCCGAGTGGAGCGGGCAAAACGACCCTGTTGAGGATACTGGCGCTCCTCGATCGACCGGCATGGGGAGAAGTGATCTATCGTGGGCAGTCACTGAACGGTGCGGTTCCGATCGAAATCAGGCGAGAGATCACCATGGTCTTCCAGCGCGCAGCACTCCTGGACAAAACAGTCTATGAGAACGTCGAGTACGGGCTGACAATTCGTGGGATAGACGATCGGCCAGGAGTGGAGGACATGCTGGAGATGCTCGGGATCGCCCACCTGGCGCAACAGCCAGCGATCAGCCTCTCCGGTGGCGAGCTCCAGCGTGCGGCCGTGGCCCGGGCGCTGGTGATCCGGCCCCGGATCCTTCTGCTGGATGAACCGACGGCCAACCTCGATCCGGAAAACGTCACGATTCTGGAGAAAGCCATCAAACGTACCATCACCGATGATGGCACCACGGTGGTCCTTGTCAGTCACAACTTGCATCAGATCGAACGTCTGGCCACGAACGTTGCTGGTGTTCTGGACGGGGAAGTTGTGGAGCATGGCCCAGTTCAGGACGTCGTGCATAATGCGACCAACCCGAAATTGCGCGCGTTTGTCTCCGGCGGTATCAGCAGGTAGGAGAGAACCAATGACTCGGATCGTAATTCTGGACGACTGGGATCGCGCCTTTGCCGATTCCCCGCAACGTGCCGCGCTCGAACAACTCGGTGATCTGGAGATCTACACCGATCGCGCGGGCGACTCCCCCGAAACGATCGCCCGCTTGCAGCCAGCCGACATCGCGATTCTGATCCGGGAACGTACCTGGCTTGATCGCGAAATGCTGAGCCAGCTCTCCAATCTGAGATTCATTGCCCAGACCGGTGGCGGAGCGGCGCATATCGATCACCAGGCACGAGAAGAGATGAACATCGGGATCGCCTATACACCTGGTTCTTCGCGGCAGTCGGTGGTGGAACTGACCTTCGGGCTGGCGATCGCTGGTTTGCGCGAGATCTCCTCACATGACCTGGCTATGCATCAGGGTGAGTAGCTCCAGCGCGTGGGACGAACGCTGCGGGGCAAAACCCTGTCGATCATCGGCTTCGGCAAGATCGGGAGCACGCTGGTGCCGGCCGCGCAGGTTTTCGGGATGAATGTGGTCGGCTGGGGACGGGAATCATCCCAAGCCAGAGCCGAAGAGCTCGGGGTGGAGTTCACTCTGGATCTCGAGACCGCGTGTCAGCGAGGTGA
>SLFF01000002.1 GCA_007124395.1 Thermomicrobiaceae bacterium
ACAGATCCCACCGGAGACCGATCTGATCCGCCAGGCCCTGGACGCAATCGAAAGTCATACTCGCCTCAACCTGTGTCTTGAAGTCACGGCACGTAAGTCGATTCCCGTGTCAGCGGGACTCGGTGGCGGAAGTAGTGACGCCGGGACGTTGATCGGCGCGCTGGGTCGATTACTCGGGCTGGAGAGGTCGGAGATGCTTCAGATAGCGGCTGCGATCGGCTCCGATGTTCCCTTTTTCGTGGGTGGCGGAACGGCACTGGCCACGGGTACCGGAACCACGATAGAGCCGATCCATCACTTCGATCGACGGTGGTTCCTTATTCTCCTGCCAGATCTGGACATCCCCGGCAAGACAGCCCGACTCTATGGGGAGCTCAATCCTGAAGACTTCACCGGCGGCACTTCTACGCGCCGGATTGCCGCGTCACGCAGCGGAAGTCACCCCGGGCTCATCAACTCGTTCCAGCGACCTCTCATGGCCTACCGCCAGGTCTGCGATGCCCTCGAGGCGCTCAGCAACGCTGGCTGTGTGAGGTGCATCCCGTCGGGGGCCGGGCCGTCGGTATTCGCCACCTTCGAAACGTACAGCGGCCTCGCAATGGCGCGATCTGCGCTGTCTGTCCCGCCAGGTACGCGTGTGTTCACCGCAACCTCGGTCCGAGCTGGTGTCAATCAGGCGCGAATCGATTCACTCCTCAAACAATCTAGCTGAGTTGTCCCACGACAAGAGAACGCCCCGCCGTGACTAGCACGTCGGGGCGTTTTTCAACTCAGGTTATGTCTTGAACGTGGCTACTGGCTGGATGCCGTTACCGGCTCGGCAGAATGTTCCGCTTCAGCGGCAGCGGCTCGACGCTTCCGCAGATGCTCGTAGAACGACTCCGGCATCGCTGCTTCGAGCACATCATCGACCGTGTCGGCCAGAATGAACTCCAGCCCTTCCCGAAGCTCGTCCGGCACATCCTCCAGATCGGGCTCGTTCCGGTGTGGAATCACAACCTGCTTGATCCCGACGCGGGCCGCAGCCAGGACCTTCTCCTTGATGCCGCCAACTGGCAACACCTGGCCACGGAGCGTGACCTCACCCGTCATCGAGACATCATCCCGAACCGGGATTCCGGTCAACAGGGAGACCAGTGCGGTGGTCATCGTGATACCTGCCGATGGGCCATCTTTCGGCGTGGCCCCGGCGGGAACGTGAACGTGGATGTCCGTGTCCTTGAAGAAGTCATCCGCGATGCCAAGCTCATCCGCTCGCGAGCGGACAAAGCTCAACGCGGCCTGAGCTGATTCCTTCATGACGTCGCCGAGTTGTCCGGTGACGGTCATACGGCCCTTACCGGGCATTCGGGACACCTCGATGAACATGATGTCGCCACCCACAGACGTCACACCCATGCCGATCGCGACACCGGCAGTCGATGTCCGCTCGGAAAGTTCCTCATACTGGAAGCGTCGCTTGCCGAGGAACTCCCGAATGTACTCCGGAGTAATCTCCGTGGGAACCTCGCGCTCTTCAGCGACTCGCGTAGCGACCTTCCGGGCGACCGAGGCGATCTCGCGCTCCAGATTACGAACGCCAGCTTCCCGCGTGTAGTGACGAATCACTTCCAGGATCGCCTCATCGCTGACGTCGTAGTTCTCCGGGTTGAGCGCGTGCCGCTTGAACTGCTTGGGAACCAGGTACCGCTTGGCGATGTTCATCTTCTCATCGTCGGTATATCCGGAGAGATAGAGAACTTCCATACGGTCCTGCAGCGGAGCAGGGATCGTATCCAGCATGTTCGCGGTGGCGATAAACATCACCTTTGACAGATCGAACGGCACATCGAGGTAGTGATCGCGATAGGTGCTGTTTTGCTCCGGATCGAGCACTTCGAGGAGCGCCGAAGACGGATCACCCCGCCAGTCCGAACCGACTTTGTCGATCTCGTCAAGCACGAACACCGGGTCGTTGGCGCCGGCACGGCGCATCGCCTGGATGATCCGGCCCGGCATCGCTCCGATATACGTCCGGCGATGGCCACGAATCTCCGCTTCGTCTCGAACGCCACCGAGTGACATCCGGGTGAATTCCCGGCCGAGCGCACGAGCGATCGACGTTGCCAGACTCGTCTTACCGACACCTGGCGGACCAACGAAACAGAGCAGCGGCTCACGGGCGTCTTCGTCCAGCGTGCCAAACTCCTTGGTCAGCTTCCGCACGGCCAGATACTCGAGAATCCGCTCCTTGACCTTCTCCAGGTCGTAGTGATCCTCGTCCAGAATCTCCCGGGCGTTGCCGACATCGATCTTTTCATGCTCCGTGCTGATGTTCCACGGCAGCGAGGTAATCCAGTCCAGATAAGTCCGGATAACGCCATACTCTGCGGCGGCAGGTGGCAGTTTGGAAAGTCGATCGAGCTCCCGTCGCGCTTCACGCTCGGCTTCCTCCGGCAGTTCGACATCGTCGATCTTCTGCCGCAACTCGTTGACTTCTGCTTCCTGCTCGTTCGTCTCTCCCAGCTCTCGCTGGATCGCTTTCAGCTGCTCACGCAGGTAGTACTCACGCTGAGTACGCCCGACTTCCTCCTGGACATCGCCCTGGATCTTCTTCCCGAGCTCCAGAAGGTCGAGCTCCTTGCTGATGAACGCGTTGAGACGCTGCATCTTGCCGCGAATCGACTCAAGCTCCAGCAGGTCCTGCTTCTCGTCTGGCTCCATCCGCAGATTACTGGAGATCAGATAGACGAGGTGCAGCGGATCGTCGATATTGAACGCCGCAGTAGCCAGCTCGTCTGGCAGGCTGGAGACCAGCGAGACAAGCCGCTGGAAGAGCTCCAGCGTGTTGCGCATCAGCGCCTTGACCTCGACCGAATCATCCACCTCTTCCGGGATCTCCTCGATCCGCGCGGTCAGGTACGGCTCTTCGGCAATCCACTCCACCACGCGCATCCGGCGGACACCCTGTATCGCCAGTCGGACGGTGCCGTCCGGCACGCGCATCATCTGATGGATGTTGGCCACCACGCCGATTTCGTAGGTCTCACCCGGCGCGGCGCCTTCCTGCTCCTGATCATGCTGCAGCACGAGACCGACGATCCGGTCTCCTGAGACCACATCATCGATCAATCGGAGCGATCGAGCCTGACCCGCCGCAAGCGGTACCAGCGTCATCGGGAAGACGACAGTGCCGCGCAACGGGAGGATCGGGATGATCTCCGGGGTCTCGGCGTTGCTGGCCTC
>SLFF01000409.1 GCA_007124395.1 Thermomicrobiaceae bacterium
CCAGGTGGTCCGAATCAATGTCAACGACTAATCCACCACACGGCAGGCTGGGGAGCGCGCTCTGGCTCCCCGGCCGCAATCCGTTTTCCTAAGGAGAGGACAAAACCATGCTCAACACCAGCCTTGCCAGCCTGCTACAAGACCAGCTCCATGGCCGGGTGCTTACACCCGGTGATGACGGTTACGAAGAAGCGAGAGTTCTGTTTAACGGCATGATCGAGCACCGTCCGGCAATGATCGCGCAATGCTCAGGTACTGCGGACGTCATCGCCTGTGTCAACTTCGCTCGCGAGAACGATGTTCCGATCGCGGCAAAAGGGGGCGGTCACGGCGTAGCCGGTCGTGCTCTGGTCGATGACGGACTGGTCGTCGACCTTTCACCAATGCGTAGCGTAGTTGTCGATCCACAATTGAAAACAGCGCAGGTCCAGGGTGGAGCGACACTGTCAGATCTGGATCGCGAGACTCAGGCATTCGGGTTGGCCACTCCGGCAGGGGTTGACTCCCGCACCGGCGTCGCCGGTCTGGCCCTTGGCGGAGGCATGGGACACCTGGCCCGGCGGTTCGGTCTGACGGTCGATAATCTCCAGGCCGCGGATATCGTCACTGCCGACGGGAAGCTTCGCCATGTCAACGAGTCCGAGCACCAGGACCTCTTCTGGGCACTGAGAGGCGGAGGAGGGAACTTCGGTATCGTCACCTCGTTCGATTTCCGGTTGCACGAAGTCGGCCCGGAAGTACTTGTGGCTCAGGCATTTCATCTGTTTGACGACGCGCCCGACGTCTTGCGCTTCTATCGCTCGTTCATCTCCGAAGCTCCCAACGAGGTCGGATGTTTCTGCCTTGTGCTCCGCGTTCCACCGATGGAACCGTTCCCACCGGAGCATCACGGAAAGATCGCCCTTGCGCTCATCGCGAACCACTCCGGTAACCAGGACGAGGGCAGACGAGTGCTCGAGCCGATCGAATCATTTGGAAGTCCGATCCTGAGCGTCATCACTCCAATGCCGTACACCCAGCTCCAGTCCAACTTGGACGCCGGGTTCCCGAAAGGCGCTCGCTACTACTGGAAATCACACTATTTGCCGGAACTGAGCGAGGCCGCGATCGACACCGTGATTCATCAGATAGGTGATCTGCCTGGCGAATTTACCGGCCTGGGCTTCGAGCCAATGGGAGGAGCGATCAACAAGGTGGATCCGACCGCGACCGCGTTTCCACACCGGAATGCCGCGTTTGGGTTCGCGGTCTTCGCCGGTTGGCAGGACGCCTCAAGCGACGACGAAGTCATCGGTTGGACTCGGGCGTTTCACGACGCGATGGAGCCATTTTCAACTGGCGGGACCTATGTGAACTACATTCAGGGAGATGCCGGAGACGAATTCCGAACGGCGTATGGCGCTAACTTCGAGCGCTTGCGCGAGATCAAGAAGCGATACGACCCGCAGGGACTGTTCAACGCCCATCAGCGCATCAAAGCACGGTAGACGGAGACCGGCATCATGTCCGTGCGAACACAGAGAGGGGACGAATCACGTGACTACGAAATCGGTGAAGCACGCCCTGATCATGCCACCCGGGTTAATCGGAGATAACGTGCAGAACATGGTTGACTACGGCGTCGTTGCTGAAGAGTCAGGCTGGGACGGCTACTTCCCGTACGATGTGATGGTCTTCCCGCCACCGCCCGACAAAGCAGAAGCGCCATGGGTTTCTGAAGAGGGAGAATGGACCGCAGCCCAGTACCAGCCATTTCCCGACCCATGGATCGTGCTGGCAGGAGTGGCTTCACGGACTGAAACGATCAAGCTCGGCACCTGGATTACGCCGCTTCCCCGGCGACAGCCATGGCAGGTTGCCCGGGACATTGCCACGCTCGACCGCATGTCCAACGGGCGAGTCATCTTCGGCGCAGGCCTCGGAAAACGTGCCGACTTCGAGAAGTTCGGCATCCCGTTCGACCCGAAAACGATCGGTGAGAAGTACGATGAGTCGCTGGAGATCATCAACCAGCTCTGGGCAGGTCAGCGTGTCAAATTCTCCGGGAAGCACTACCAGATCGATGACGTAGCGATCCTGCCGACGCCCGCTCAATCGCCACGACCGCCGATCATGATCGCCGGCTTCTGGCCCAACAAGAAGCCGTTCCGCCGTGGTGCACGTTGGGATGGAATCATGCCAGTCTTCGGGATGGAGTCAGGGAATACGAAGTCCTCCGCCGAACTGGTGAAGGAAATGCTCGGCTGGTACCACAGCATCGCAGATGACCCCGGCGAGATCTTCCTGCCGGCAGCTCCGGACGACGGCATCGATCCGCCAGAAGGCTGGGTCAACCTCTGCCAGGAGTACGGCGCGACGTGGCTCTACACCTACCCCACCAGTGACTGGCTCGAAGACATGGAAGGACGGATTCGCCAGGGGCCGCCAGATTGATCGATGACCGTGGAGTCGAAACAAGAGGTAAGTGATGAAACATGGACTGATACTGCACAACAGTCTAATCGCTGCGGACGATATCGTGGAGTTCGCAGTTGAGGCCGAGAATTCGGGGTGGGATGGCGTCTTCCTCATTGATCATCTTGTCTATCCGTTTAATGACCCGCAGGCCGGTAAGCATGCGAACTTCGTCGATCCCTGGATCACGTTAGCCGCCATTGCGTCTCGAACACGTACCATCTCGTTGGGGACCTGGGTTACGCCAATTCCGCGGAGACAGCCCTGGCAGGTTGCGAGAGATCTTGCCACTCTTGACAGGCTATCCAACGGTCGAGTCATTCTCGGCGCCGGCCTTGGGGTACAGCAGGACTATGAGGCAATCGGACAGGAGTGGAATCCCCGCGAAATTGGGCGCAAGTACGACGAAGCGCTCGAGATTATCGCCAGCCTATGGACTGGTGAACCCCTGAGCTTCTCCGGAGAGCACTACGAAATCAACGACCTAGCCATTCTGCCGACACCAGTCCAGAAGCCGCGCATACCGATTATCGTTGGTTGCTGGTGGCCGAACAAGAAGCCAGTCCGCAGAGGTGCACGCTGGGATGGCATCATGCCAAACTGGCCGGGAATGCTTGAGCGTGGTCAACACGACGAAAAGGTACGCGAACTCGTTCAGTATTACCGCAGCCTGACCGACACTCCGGGAGACATTGTACTGCCGGCTGGTCCAGATAACGCTGGATCAGAAAACATCGAACTGTGCAACGAACTTGGAGCAACG
>SLFF01000068.1 GCA_007124395.1 Thermomicrobiaceae bacterium
GGTGATGCCCGGGCGATCGTGCCGGCCTTCGGCGAACTCTTCGAGAATCTTCGGCATGGCCGCTTCCAGATGCTCGGAAGATTGCACTGTGACAACACCGAGATCGACCACCACCGCGTCGTCGGACCAGTCCGCACCAGCAGCCCGAAGATCAGTCTTGATGGTCGGTGAGCCGGTAACGTTCATGCCGCCGACGAGGTCCGTCTCTACCAGCAACCAGGCGCCGTGCCCGATAACCACCAGCGGTTTGCCCGCTTCAATGGTTCGCCGAACAAGGTCGACTGCGGCGTGATCAGCTCGCAGGGTGTCGGCTGCGATCTGTCCACCGGGAACCACGAGCCCATCCAGCCGGTCGGCTTCGATCTCCGACAGCTTTTCATCGAGCGTAATCGGCTCACCCCAGCCGCTCGGGTTCCAGCTTCGGGCTTCACCTTCAGCCGGGCCGATAATCGCCAGGTTGGCTCCAGCGTTGCGGAGCTCGTGAACCAGGGTGGAGAACTTGCCAGCATCTACTCCGTCTGCCACCAGAATGCCGATCATTCGATCCTTGAGTTGCGTATTCATCGCGGTGTATCCCTTTCGATGTGCTCGCCTGTAACGCGTTGCCGGGTTGCCTGTCTGTATCCTGCCTGTTGGGACGCATAGCCCGTGCCAGACCGGTTTTCCCTATTCATGCGCTATACTCGGGCAGGTTCGAGCAGTATCGATCCACATTTTGCAACGGTGTTTAGCGGGGCGAACGCCCCACCGGGCAGAAGCAGGTGAAGCGTTCAGGACGCACGATTCCGGATTTGGAAGGGATGCCACGTATGGTCGAACAATGGTCTGATCGCTGGTCACGTCGGGGGAAGATCGCCGCGGCCGTGAATCGCCCGTCACGCAAGCCGATGGAAGGGCTGGTTTCCTTTAACTATGGTGATCCCGATGTCGGATCCCTGCCGTTGAACGAGATCGCCCAGGCCGCTGAGCACCTGGCGGAGAATCGCCGGGTCGATGCGCTCGGCTATCAGGATCCGATCCGCGGCGATGAGCTCAACGAGGCGCTGGTGGAGAAGCTGAAGCGCGATCAGGAGATCGATGCCACCGCCAACGAGATCCTCGTGACCTCGGGCGCATCCGGCGGGCTCTCCCTGCTCTGCGATATGGTGCTCGATCCCGGCGACATCGTGCTGGCGGACGGCCCGGCCTGGATGGGCGCCACCAACATGTTCAAGCTCTCCGGTGCCGAGACGATCAACATCGATCTGGATGATGACGGCCTCGATCCGGCGCTGGTGCGCTCCAAGCTCGATGAACTGGAGTCACAGGGCAAGAAGCCGAAGTTCCTCTACACTATCCCGACGTTCCAGAATCCGGCCGGTGTCGAGACGAGCAAAGAGCGACGCGAGGGCCTCGCCAAACTGGCCGACGAGCGTGGTCTGCTGATCGTGGAGGACGATGCCTACTTCGATCTCCGGTTCAGTGGCGAGAAGAAGCCGACGATCTACTCCCTGTCGAAGGGTGCCAATGTGCTCTTCTTCGGGACACTCTCCAAGACCATCGCGGCGGGTCTGCGACTCGGCTATATGGTCGGACCGGAAGACATCGTTGCGACAATGATGCGGGGTCGTGTCGATTCCCTGCGCAACAGCTACTCGGCCGCACTGGCCGACTGGTACCTGCGCACCGGCAAGCTGGAATCGCACATGATCGAGCTGCGTGAAATCTATTCCAAGCGATGCAACCACATGCTGGCGGCGCTGGAGCGTGAGATGCCGGAAGGATGCACCTGGACGAAGCCGAACGGTGGCTTCTTCCTCTGGGTGACCTTGCCGGAAGGCGTCGATGCCGGCGAACTGCTGCCAAAGTGTGTCGATGCCGGCGTGCAGTTCATCCCGGGCGTCGGGTTCTACTCGGATGGCCGCGGCCAGCGCAACCTGCGCCTCGCCTTCAGTGCCATCGCCGAAGACCAGATCGACATCGGCATCGCCCGCCTCGGCGAACAAACTCGCAAAGCGATGGGGTAAGCCCCCACCAAGAAACGCTCCCCTCTCCCAGAGTTGGGAGAGGGGCCGGGGGTGAGGGCCAGTCTGCCACCCCAACCCGTCCAGAATCAGAAGGTGAGGGCCGAGCCGATCTACGCCGACTCCTCATCCACGTACCATTTCGTCTCGAACTCGATCTCCAGTTCACCATCCTCCAGCGTCGCTTCGAACTCGACCTTGCGATCGCCACTGGTGAAGGTGACCTCGATCTCCTGCTCTGACGATCCTTCATCTATGTTCTCTTCGACCTCGCGCTCAGCCTCGAAATCCCAGCCATCGTTGGCGATAACCCCGGCCAGAATCAGCCGCTCACCATCGCGCCGGATTTCGATCGTGCCAGCTTCACCCACGGTGAACGTGCCGGGTTCGACCCCGTGCCAGGACTCCTCGATCTCGATCAGCAAGCGACCATCGACGATCTCCGCCTCGAACTCGACCTCCTGGTCCTCTCGGACGAAGGTCACTACGAGTTCGCCGCCATCGTCTTCATTCTCAGATTTCGCTTCCGGCTCGTCGTCGAGTTCAGCTTCTTCTTCGTTTGCGTCATCTTCCTCGAGATTCCAGCCTGCATTCGGCTGGGCCTCGACCAGAATCAACTGATCGCCCTCCCGCCGGATCTCAACTTCCCCGGCATCACGAACCGTAAATTTCATGGTCTCTGCATCCTCTCTGATGTCGTCTTGACCGGCCTCCCAGAATGCAGAAACCGTGCCCGCATCGCCTGTGGTTATTCCCCGCCACCGGTAGGCGCCGGCCCGAAGTTCTTCATTCCCTTCAAGGATCACCAGCAAAGCGCGGCGGGGGTCGCCCCTTACTTGGCTACGAACATCGAGCGGTGGTAGAGAAGATGTTCCGGATCAATTTGATGCTTTGGATGAGTATGTAATGATCCGGATATCGTCTGACCAGTCGTGGATTCCAATTGCAGGTCATCGAGTACGACGAATCCACCCAAGGTGAACTGAGCTCGATGGTTCGGACAGAGACACAAGAGATTGCTCGCGTCGTCTGGGCCGTAGTGGGGAGCACCTATCGGACGAATGTGAGCAACTTCGCTGTATCCGCCGGCAAGTGTGGGGACAATCGTTCGGCAAACTTGGCAGGCGTTACCGTGAAAAACCTTCACCTGTTGTGTTTCCCGGCTATTCTGTAGGTTTGGATGTTCTGAGGACTCATCGTACTCGCTA
>SLFF01000397.1 GCA_007124395.1 Thermomicrobiaceae bacterium
AGAATCCGCGCCAACCTTGGCCTGGATGAGCCACTGCATACACGCTACTTCATCTGGGTTACGAACCTTGCGCAGGGCGATTTCGGCCTCTCGCTTCGTACCCACCGTCCAGTCCTGGACATCATTCTCGAACGACTCCCGAACACGTTGCTGCTTACTGGTACCGCGCTGGTCATCTCGCTTGCGTTTTCGATTCCGGTTGGTGTGTATGCGGCGCTCAAGCGTAACACCTGGTTCGATCAGCTGGCGACGATGGGAGCGGTCGGCGGAGTTGCCGTGCCGAACTTCTGGCTCGGCCTGATGATGATCATGTTATTCTCTGTCTTCTTTCGAGAGTGGGGGCTCCCGGCCTTACCCTCTGGAGGAACGCATACGATCGGGACGGGTGGTGATCTCCTCGATCGCTTGCGACACCTGATCATGCCGGCCGTGGTGCTGGCATTTGCGCAGACCGCGGCCTGGACCCGGTATATCCGATCGCAGATGATCGAGATCCTCCGGCAGGATTACATGCGCTCGGCGCAGGCCAAAGGACTGAAGGACCATGTCGTGACGTTCCGGCATGGTCTGAAGAACGCGATCCTTCCGCTGGTGACGTTGCTGGCGCTGGACATCCCGCAGCTGTTCAGCGGCGCGGTGATCACCGAGGTGATCTTCAGCTGGAACGGTATCGGTCGGCTGATCGTTGATTCCACCTTCACCCGTGACTACACCGTCATCATGGGAACCGTGGTCTTCGTCTCGGTGCTGACGATCTTCGCCAACCTCATCGCCGACGTGATGTACGCGGTGCTGGATCCGAGGATTCGCTATGACTAGTATCCAGATACGGCGCTATCCTGTGTTGCGCAGAGATTCAGGGGACTCGCATGGCTGATGTCAATCGTGAAAATGAGACAACCGGTCGTCAGTCACTGGCGAGAGCTGGCACGGCTGGCGGACAGATGAGCCATCTGGAGCGGACTGCTCCGCGAGGCTACATCCATCAGTCGTGGTTGCGATTCCGGCGCAACAAGACGGCAATGGGCGCGCTGGTCGTGACTATTCTGATCCTGCTTTTTTCCTTTGGTGCGCCGTTGCTCTCGACGTTCGTCACCGGAAAGGGCTACCAGGAGCAATCGCTGCTTGACCAGCTCCATCCGCCGTTCACCGAGGGGTACTTCCTCGGATCGGACAACCTGGGTCGCGATGTGCTGACCCGACTGGCCTATGGTGGCCGCGTGTCGACCACGGTCGCCTTTTCGGCGATGTTCGGTGCACTGGTCATCGGCGGGGTTCTGGGGTCGATCGCTGGCTACTACGGGCGATGGATCGACTCTGTGATCATGCGGTTCGTCGATGTCCTGTTGTCGGTGCCCAGCCTCTTCCTGCTGGTCTTCATCGGATCGATATTCACGATGTCACCGCTTGGGCTGGCGCTCGTGATCGCGATCGTCGGCTGGCTGGGACTGGCCCGTCTGATACGTGGTGAGGTCATGTCGATCAAGCAGCGGGACTACGTCGAAGCGGCGAAGGTTGTCGGTGCATCCGATTCGCGGATCATATCCCGGCACATCTTCCCGAACGTTATTCCGCTGGTCATCGTCTGGGCGACGCTGGCTGTGCCCGTGCTGATCATCGTCGAAGCGTCACTTTCCTATCTGGGACTCGGTGTTCAGCCTCCGGTTCCGTCATGGGGAAACATGCTGCGTGATGCACAGCGCTTCATCACTCACCAGTGGACTCTGGTCTTCATTCCGGGCGCGATGATCTATATCACGGTTCTGGCGATCAACCTGCTTGGCAACGGCCTGCGCGATGCGCTGGACCCGAGGCTCTCGGACTAGGCGTTCAGAGCTCGAACCGATCGCAGCACCGGATCACCCGGCCGGAACTACAACCGGCCGGGTTCCTTCTATATGAGAGGCGGTCAGGCGCTGGGTTCTGGATACCAGAGCTTTCCACGATAGTTCGTTCTGGCCCGGAAAAGATGCCCTGACCCGCATGTCACGTAGAGGGTGCGGAGATCGGCATCGCCCCAACTGCAGTTGGTTGGGCGATCGGCCGGAACCGGATGCGTCTCCAGTACTCGCCCCGTTGGCGAGAATACGTAGATCATCGGCCCGGGGCCACTCTTCTGCCAGCCGGCACAGGCTATGATGTTGCCATCGACATCGTGCACCATACCGTCGATTCCCCGATGCGGCCCGAAGTCGTGCAGGACGCTGTACTCGCCGAGCGAACCATCTTCGTTGATCGGATAGGCGCGAAGTTCTCGCTTGCGATCGGTCCCGTAGTCGCTCTGAGCAACGTAGAGCGTTGACTCGTCCGGAGAGACGAGCAAGCCATTGGGTCGTGTGGTATCGAAGGTAACCCGATGGATCATCCAGGATCCGTCGGGCATGGGATCGGCCCGGAATACCGACTCGTGGTCGAGTTCCATGGTGTGTCGATCATCGGAGTAACGCGGATCGGTGAACCAGATTCGAAACTGACTGTCGATTGCGAGATCGTTCGGACTGTTGAGGCGCTTTCCTTCGTAGTTGTCCACGATAACCACGGCTTCTGCGCCAGGGTCATAGCGGACGATCCGACGACCGCTGTCGTCCTTCCCACCCTCACAGGCGTAGAGTTGCCAGTTCTGGTCGAAGATCATCCCGTTTGCGAGGTTGGTATCCTCCCGAACCACTGCACATTCGCCTGTCTCTGGATCGTAGCGCTGGATCCGGCTGGCTGCTATCTCGGTAAATAGCAATCCAGAGCCATCCCAGGCCGGCCCCTCGATCAGGGTCGGGAACTCGGCCAGTTGCTCGAAGTCCCATTCGTATCCCATTGTGTGATTCCCCGATCTTTCTGCCATCGAATGTCTCCTCTCGAACCATGGTCGCACGATACGTTGAATGTATGACATAATTGCCTCACTGTCATCAGGGGTTGATTCTATAGTGCCCGCAGCGTCACAATAGGTGCGATACTCGAGAAATCGTGCGGAGAGCGACGTGGCGAGGCTCGTGACAAGCTGTCCACCTGTGGGAAGGAACGCGCACGTATGTCCGCAGCAGAACCCAGAATGAAGCGGGTACTCATTACCGGAGCAACCGGTGTGGTCGGAAAAGCGGTTCGGGAGATGCTTTCCGATCGATACGAGCTGCATTCCCTTACCAGGTCAAAGGCAGATTTCCCGAGCCATATTGGAGATATCACTGATCTCGACTCGATTCTGCCAGC
>SLFF01000073.1 GCA_007124395.1 Thermomicrobiaceae bacterium
GAAAGCCCCGGACGAATCGATCATCAACTCTGCGAACGACATGTTCGGTGCCCGGCGTCGCTGAGTCGGTGAACCGGGGTTGAGGAACCACGTACCATCGACCTCCTCCCACTCAGGCATGTGACTGTGTCCATAGATGACCATATCGAATCTGGCCGCGTAAGCCCGGCGAACCGAACCGCTAGCCGACGAACCAGCTTCGAGATGGCCGTGCGTGACGATGCCGCGCCGGTCGCCAAATCGCAGTTCGAGCGCATCAGGAAGCCGTTCATCGAGCTTCGACTCTTCGTTATTTCCACGAACCGCCAGAATGGGGCCATGAGCTTCGAACAGGTCGAGCGTTGCAACGGTGCAGAGGTCTCCGGTGTGGATCGTCAGGTCGGATCGTGCCGCGGCAGAGACCAGCTCATCCGGAAGCTCGGTTCGGCCTCCGGTGAGGTGCGTATCGCCGGTCACCAGGATCCGGCAGGGAAGCTCGATCGACTGTTGCTCGATTCGCATCGCCATGCTCTCTACCTAGCGCCGCATGACCGTGTCGAGCACACCATTGAGAATTCCGAAGATCACCGCTGCAATAGCTGCACCGAGGTAGGTAATTTCTACTCCATCGAGCACCAGGCTCGACAGATAGAACGCGGCCGCTGTGATCACAAGGGCGAACAACCCGAGTGTCAGGCAGGTGAGCGGGATTGCGATAGTCCGAATAATCGGAAGTACGAATGCGTTGAGCAACCCCAGAATGACGGCAAAGATAAGCAGTGTCTCGTTGTCCTGATAGTGCACCTCGTCTGGAAGAATCTGATGAATGATCAGAATCGTCAGGACCGCACTCCCGACATGGGCAATGACTCGAAACATCAATTAGTCACTTTCTTCATGTATTCCGCATGGGAACTGTTCGTCCCTGCGCGCGGAAACAACTACCTAACATCTGGCTCCGGCTCATAGACGGGCCGGGCCAGCGCAACGATCAACCCTGCCATTATCCAGAACAGGGCTGCCATGTGCGGAAACTGAATATTGAAAAAGTAATGGTCGAACACGCCGATTGTGAGAATGGCGGCCAACACCGCAAGCAGGGTCAGCATCAGGTCTCCAGCGACAGAATCTCGTCGATGGCGCCACCAGGCGAACCCGGCCAGTGCGATCGCGCCAACTGCAAGCCCGAAGGCGATCAGTCCCAGAAATCCGGTCTGCTGGCCAATCGTCAGGTAGATACTGGATACGCCGGCCTGGAGCTCGATGCTTGGCGCATCGCCGAATCCCACTCCGAAGAATGGATACTCCTGGATGATCGCTAGCGCATTGCGATACTCGCTGAGACGCAGCACGGTCGCTGGATCCTGCAGTGTAAACCCGAGCCAGAGACGCTCGATGAACGCCGCTCCGATCCCCAGTACCACCAGTCCTGCAAGACCAGCAGCGCCGACAGGTATAAGCCAGCGATATCGGAGAAGAGCCACGATCGCCAGACCGGCAGCGGCTCCCAGCCATGCTCCCCGGGAGTATGTCAGCAGCAGCGCCAGCCCGGTAAGTGGGACCGCCACCAGACAGAGCCAGCGCGCGATCAGCGGTTGTCGGGAGATGAGTTGTGCAGCCCCGATCACGAACACGATCGCCAGCATCCCGCCGGCTGAGTTCGGATCGACTGAGGTGCTCACCAGTCGCATCGCCCGCCCGGGATCGTCTTCTATGAACCGGACGATTCGCACATCCGGGTATCCCAGCGGAATCAGTTGCGCCAGCATTCGCTCCGCGAACCCGGGACCGAGCGCCTGGAAGATCAATCCGATCGCCGCTGAGATCGAGCCGCCCAGCAGAACGACGTTCAGCAAGCGTCGATGATCGCTCAGCGTGCGAATCGAGGTCCAGACAACGAACACCAGCCCGATTGCCATCAGAAACTTGGCGTAATCATGATACGTCTGCGCGGTGTAGCCTCGCCCAACGCCCAGTAAGAACGCGAACAGCGTAACGGTCAGCAGCAGCGTGATCAGCGCTGCGGGAAGGGACGACGGCACGAGATGATCCCGGTAGAGCAACACTCTGGCCGCCCAGACGGCCAGCACGAGGAGCGAGAGTGCTTCCAGCGCAGTGAGTGTGACGCCAACCCGCACCGGAATGACCGCAAACGGCAGGATCGTGATGATGGCTATCGCCACCCAGAGGCCCGCCCGCACATCGCTGATCGCGGCAACTAATGCCACCAGCGCTGCCAGTATCCCGAATCCAACGATCAGCCCGTAGTCAGTGGCGACCCATGCCAGCCCGATCGCTCCGGCGACAGCCAGAGCCGCGGCACCAGCAACGACGGCCCACCAGGGTGCCCCGAACTGCCCACTGACCGGCCAGGCAGGCAGAAACGCGCCACGATCATGCTTTGGGGGCTGACCAGCAACCACTGATGCTCCCGCTATCCAGGGATCTCGTCACGCCACGATTCGCGCAGCGTCAACGTGAATGGATCGAACTGGAACTTCAGCATCCCGTTCTCATGAACGTCTGGCTCTCGTCCATCCCAGATCTCGTCAAAGGCGATGTCGACATCGCTCACCACCCCGGGCGAACACGGGTAGTGACTGTGTCCGGGATAGACCGAGGTAAGGTTCGGCACAAGCCCGGCCAGTCGCTTCACCGAATCCCGGTATTCGTGCGCTGAGCCACCCTCGTAATGCGCGAACATCGCACCGGTATGGACCATATCGCCCGGAAACAGAAGGCCGTTGGCATCATCGACCAGACTGATGCAACCTGGGGTATGCCCCGGCGTGTGCATGACCCGCAACCGCCGGTTTCCAAGGTCGATCACGTCGCCATCATTCACAAATCCCGTCGGCTCGGTGCCGGGAGTGTGATGCGTCTCCGGATCGAAACCAGGCGGAGGCTCACGCGAGAATGCCTCTGGTTTCAGAAAACGTCCCAGTTGGGCATTGGTCAGACCGGCACGAACGCGGTCTGCATCAGCCTCGTGTACCAGACGCTCCTCGAAGCGCCAGTTGTTCCCGATGTGATCGAGGTGCCCGTGGGTATTCACCAGGGTAACCGGGCTGGATGTATGGTGTTCCACAACTGCCCTGATGTCCTCGAATCCGACACAGCTGTCGATAAGCACCGAGCGATCGGTCCCGAGCACCAGATAGGCCTTCACATCTTCGATGTGTCCGGGTTCGGCGATCGCAACGACATCATCACTGTA
>SLFF01000188.1 GCA_007124395.1 Thermomicrobiaceae bacterium
GCGTAACCGCTCAGGACCTCACGCGTCGCCGGGAGAATCAGCACCCCACCAAACACCTGGCCAACCTGCTGCAGCTGAAACTCGAATCCGGTCACGATACCGAAGTTCCCGCCACCCCCGCGAAGCGCCCAGAACAGATCCGGGTTCTCCTTCTTGCTCGCGGTCACCAGACGACCGTGCGCAGTTACCATCTCGACCGAAAGCAGGCTGTCGATCGTCAAGCCATACTTCCGAACCATCCAGCCGATACCACCACCCAGTGTCAGGCCGCCGATTCCGACAGTGGCCGTATCGCCGGTCGTGAGGGCGAGGCCGTACGGTTCGATCGCCGCAACGAGATCAGCCGTTGTTGCTCCCGGTTGCACCCATGCGGTGCGGTTTTCCTGGTCTACATTCACCTGTTTCATCCCCGACAGGTCGATGTTCATCCCGTCGTCGATCATGCTGTGACCGGAGAGACAGTGACCACCACTGCGAATTGCCACCTGCATTCCAGCAGAGCGCGCGAACTCAATGGCGCGGGTCACGTCGATCGAATCGGCAGCTCGTACGATCATCGCCGGCCTGCGGTCAATGCTCGGGTTGTGGATCTGGCGGGCTTCGTCGTAGCGTTCATCACCCGGCAGCACCAGCTCCCCGAACAAACTTTCCCGAAGCTCACGAATAGCGGTCGATTCCTGCGCTCCAACGTTGGCGATGCGTGTTGCGGTCATCCTGGACTTCCTTTCGCCAGTAGATCGGTTGTTGGTTTTGTTTCGCCCGGAGCGTCCCGGGCACAGTCATAGAATGCGCCGAAACGGGTACGGCCACATCGTCCAGCTGGGGTATTTGAGATTCGGGTTACAGGAGAAAACGGCTACTCCATCTGGGGTAGCCGTTGGGGGAGAGCAGCAGGCTACAACAGGTTGTGCTGGAGAGTGTGCGCGACGGCCGCAGCGCGAGACGACACGCCGAGCTTGCTGAGAATGTTCCGAATGTGGGTGCGCGCGGTTTCCCGGCTGATGAACAGCGAGTCAGCGATCGCGGTGGTCGACTCACCGGCAATTAGCAAGCGCAGGACATCGAGCTCTCGGCTGGTCAGACCAGCGACGCTGGGTCGCACGGGCACGGTTACCGGCTGCTGAGGTGAGTCATCAATGGTTGCGAACTCGATTAGAGGCTCCAGCGTCATCGATCGACCCTGCGACCAGGCAGATCTGAAGGCTTCATCGCCCAGGTAGTCGCGAAGTGCACGGACACAAGAATCCTGAACCCCCGGCTCCGGGAGGAATGCCCATCTGGGAGGGAACATCCCTTCCAGGAGTCGTTCTGCGGCCCCGAAGAAACACGTGGAACGCAGGTAATCCCGCCGGGCGTGGGCAACGCGAGCCAGTGCCTGCAGGCAATAGGCACATGCAGACTGATCGCCAAGCTCTACCGTCACCTTCAACGCCTCGATGAAGTGCGCGGCTGCCTGGTCGTACAACCCGAGACCGTGGTTCGCCTCTGCGGATATATAGAGTGACGTATAGCGACCGAGTCGATCACCGGTCTGCTCGGATAGGCTCAGCGGCTCCTCAATCAGCTCGATAGTCCGTTCAAAGTTCCCCCGTCTCAATGGAGCGATCGATTGATGACCAACCACAAGCGTGACACCCCATGGGTCGCCTAACTCTCGCATCATGTCCGCAACGATACCGAGCGTGCTCTCTGCACGATCAAGATCACCGATTTGCAAGGCGGCGAATCCCTGCATCCCGAAGGCGAACGCTTCGCCATATCGATTTTCTACCTGCTGGTAGAGCGCAACGCTCTCCCTGGAAACCTCCATCATTCGATCCAGCTGACCCAGCCCGTAAGAGCAATTGGCCATGACATAACAGGCATCAGCTCGAACTTGCGGAGGGAGATCAGCATCCTGCTCCAGCGCACGTTCCATCCATGCCTTGCCCTCGCTGTGGCCTCCACGCATAACCCAGTACATACTGAGCCCACGGGCAATCCGGATCGCATCCTGCGCGTCCCCGATATCCAGCAACCAGTCGACCGCGGCTCTGACGTTGTCCCGTTCGATCTCCAGCCGGTCCAGCCACTCCACCTGTTCGGGACCTCGGAGCAGGAACTCTGCCCGTTCGATCAAATCGATGTAGTACTGGGCGTGCCGCTGGCGAATGGCACCGATCTCCCCACTCCGATCCAGCTGTTGCTCGGCAAACTGACGCACCGGTACATGAAAGCGATAGCGCGATTCATCATGAGGTCCAACTTCCATGGCCACCAGCGATTGCTCTACCAGGGAAGAGACGAGATCGAGAATCTCGCAAGACTGAATCACGTCACAGGAGACCACTGTTTCCGCGGCACCGATATCCCATCCCCCGCTGAACACTGATAATCTCGTAAAGACTATCCGCTCCCGGGTACTGAGCAACTGGTAGCTCCACTTGATCGCCGCGCGCATCGTCCGCTGGCGCTCCGGAAGCTCCCGTGCGCCATCAGCAAGAACTGGCAACGCCTGATCGAGGCGCTCCAGCAACGACTGCGGGGTGAGCAGTCTGATCCGTGCTGCGGCGAGCTCGATCGCCAGCGGAAGGCCATCGAGTCGACGGCAAATCTCACCGATTGGCCCGCTGTTCTGTTCGTTCAGGTGAAATCCGTGACGAATCTGGGATGCTCGCTGAACGAACAGCTGAACGGCGTCGTTGTCGATCATGTCCGATAACGTGCTGGCAGCGGATGGCAGGGATAGTGGCGACACCGGGAATTCCTGTTCGCCATGCACCCTGAGCGGCATCCGACTGGTTACCAGTATCCGGAGACCGCTACAGGAGTGGAGGAGGCCTGTGACCTCCGTAGCGGCCCCGATCACCTGCTCGAAGTTGTCCAGAACCAGCAGAAAATGCCGGTCAGCCAGTGCTGCACGCACATTCTCCATCTGACACTCTGCTCCGGCATCGGAGACGCCGAGAACCTGAGCAATCTCGGCAACAACCAGAGAATCATCTTCGACGGTCTCCAGCGGAACGAAACAGACCCCACCGGGAAACTCGTCAGCCAGCACGTGCGTGACTTCCGAGACAAGTCGAGTCTTGCCAACGCCACCCGGGCCAGTCAGTGTCAGCAGTCGCACATCTCCCCGGAGGATATGCTCGCTAATTTCATCAACCTCGCGGTCACGGCCAATCAGAGCATCCCGGAGGGGTGGAAGATGGA
>SLFF01000245.1 GCA_007124395.1 Thermomicrobiaceae bacterium
CCTGGGAAGACATCACCCGTAACTATGGGCTGCCGCAAGGGATGCTCGGCAAGGCCGGGATCGTCGCTTCGCCAGCCCAGCCGGGCCGTGTCTATGCGGTGATCGAGGCTGTAGACGGCGCAGTATTCCGTTCAGACGACTACGGCGACACCTGGGAGCGCGGCAGCGAGCAGTCTCTGCTTCGAACCCGACCGTGGTACTACATGCACATCACGGCTGATCCCGCCGATCCAGATACGGTCTGGGTGCAGAACTATCAGCTGTGGAAATCGATCGACGGTGGCAAGAGCTTCGACAACGTGCCGACGCCGCACGGTGACGATCACGCCCTCTGGATCGATCCGTACAACACCGACCGGATGATCGAGGGTAACGACGGTGGTGCCTGTGTGACCTTCAACGGCGGTCGGAGCTGGTCATCCATCTATAACCAGCCAACCGGGCAGTTCTATCATGTCACCACGGACAATCGGTTCCCCTACACCATCTATGGTTCTCAGCAGGACAACACCGCGATGGCGGTGCCGAGCATGTCCATCGAAGGTGCCATCCACGAGCGGGACCTCTTTGCTCCGGGTGGTGGTGAGAGTGGCTACATCGGTATCAAGCCGGACGATGAGGATCTGGTGGTCGCCTCTGGTCCGCAGGGACGCCGTGCCTACGACGACATCATGACGCTGTACAACCGGCGAACCGGACAGATCTGGAACAACACGGTCTGGCCGGAGCTCTGGGGCTGGGGCGTTGGCGCCGATGTGATGAAGTACCGGTTCCAGTGGACGTTCCCGATCATGTTCTCGAAACACGATCCGGATGCGCTCTACGTGGCCAGCCAGCACGTTCATCGATCCTACGATCTGGGAGCCAGTTTCGAGGTGGTCAGCCCGGATCTGACCCGGAATGATCAAGAGAAGCAGCGAGCCTCGGGTGGCCCGATCACCCGCGATAACACCGGTGCCGAGATCTACTGTGTGATCTTTGCGCTGGAAGAATCCTTGCATGAGCCGGGTGTCTTCTGGGCCGGAACCGACGATGGCCGGGTTCATATTACCCGTGACGACTGCGGAACCTGGGAAGAGATCACTCCGCCAGACATGCCGGAGTGGACCCAGATCAGCATCATCGATCCGTCTCCGCACGATGCTGGAACTGCCTACATCGCGGCCATGCGCTACAAGATGGATGACAACCGGCCGTTGATCTACAAGACGACCGACTACGGCAAGTCCTGGACGAAGATCACTGGCGGGATTCCGGATCATGAGTTCATCCGGGTTGTCCGGGAAGATCCGAATCGAAAGGGCCTGCTCTACGCTGGCTCCGAGACCGGTTTGTACATCTCGTTCGATGATGGTGCCAACTGGGAGCGGATCAACAGCAAGTTTCCGGTGGTCCCGGTCTACGACTTGATCATCAAGAACCAGGAACTGATTGTCGCCTCGCACGGTCGTGGGTTCTGGTTGATCGATGATCTCTCTCCGCTGCATCAGTTCAGCGATGACGTCACCAGTGGCAAAGCACACCTCTACAAGCCGAAGGATGCACTCCGGATGCGGGTCTACGGGCGATTCCGTGGTGAGCCGAAGATCGGCTACACTAGCTATGCCCGAGTCAGTACCAGCATTGCCCCGCTCACCGGCGAGCGCAAGAAGGATGGCAGTGTTACCACACGGTATCTCGATTCCGGCCCGAACCCGGAACTCGGTGCCGCAATCCACTTCCAGTTGAACGATGATGTCAACAACGTCGAGCTGGCCATTCTGGACAAGGACGGTAACGAACTGCGCAGCTTCTCCAGCGACGATGGTTTGCTGCCGTCCGGCAGTGGTGCTCATCGCTTCCAGTGGGATCTGCGTCTCGAAGGAGCCGAAGACGTCCGGGATCCGGATTTGATCACCTGGAACACGATGGGGACAATGGTGTCCTCCATCGGCAAGGGGCCGATGGTCGTCGAGGGTGAGTATCAAGTTCGCCTGACCGTGGATGGCGAGGAGTTCACCCAGCCACTCTCGATCAAGAACGATCCCCGTCTGGAAGCCGATCCATCGGCGCTTGTCGAGCAGTTCAATATGCTGATCGACATCCGCGACATCATCACCGGGATCAATCGGTTGATCGACCACACCAGCGATCTGCGCAAGCAGGCGATTGCCTGGCATGAGCGGACAGCCGGAGTCGAGGGCAAGGAAGAGATCGCCAGCGAGGCTGAGAAGCTGATTGCCGAGCTGGACGATATTCGTCCGAAACTGATCGATGTCAACATCTGGCAGTCACAGCTGTACGCCAGCGGACTGCACGAAAAGCTGAACGCGCTGTTCGAATCGGTCGATAGCGCCGATCAGGCGCCGCCGAAACAGGCACGCGAAGTCTTCGAGAAACTCGGAGACGAGATGGAGGGCTTGCAGGCCCGAATCAGCAGTGCCCAGCGCGATGCCAGCGTGCTGTCTCAGAAGATTAATGCAGCCGGCATCCCAATCATTGGGGTGACTGGATAGAATTCGATGTTGGGGGCGCGATTCTGGCGCTTCGTGCCCCGGCATCACGCGGATTGATTCGAACCGCGGGATCGGCCTGATGGTTCGGAGACGAAAGGACAGGGACACATCTTATGAGAGGCCCGTTTAAAACGGAGCAGCCGCTCGATTTCTCGATTCCCGAGAACGAGCAGGGACTGCGCGAGCAACTGAAACTGGTTGAGAAACAGCTCGGCAAAGAGTGGCCGATCGTGATCAACGGTGAAGAGCGGACGACCGGCCAGTGGATCACCTCGGTGAATCCGGGGAACACAGACCAGATTGTCGGCAAGGTTGCCAAAGCAAGCAAGAAGGACGCAGAAGATGCAATCCAGGCGGCCCGCAAGGCGTTCAAGAGCTGGAGCCGAATGTCGGCCACGGCCCGGGCAAGTGTGCTCTTCAAACTCGCTGGCATCATTCGCAAGAATCGCCTGGAGCTCGACGCCTGGCTCGTCTACGAACTGGACAAGCCGTGGGACGAAGCTGACGGTGAAGTGGCCGAAGCCGTGGACTTCCTCGAATGGTATGCCCGCCGGGCACTCGACCTGGAGAAGCCCTACGATCTGGCTAGCCACCCTGAAGAGGCCAACGAACTGCTGAATCGCCCGCTCGGCGTCGGCGTGGTCATTCCACCCTGGAACTTCGCCTGCGCCATCTATA
>SLFF01000151.1 GCA_007124395.1 Thermomicrobiaceae bacterium
GCTCGAAGGCGGCGTCGGTCTCGATGTGCTTGCGGTACTCATCGAGCGTGGTGGCGCCGATTGCGTGGAGCTCGCCACGAGCCAACATCGGCTTCAGCATGTTGGAGGCATCCATGGCACCTTCAGCTGCCCCGGCCCCCACAACAGTGTGAAGCTCATCGATGAAGATGATGATCTCACCCTCGGCGTCCTGAACTTCCTTGAGCACAGCCTTGAGGCGCTCCTCGAATTCGCCACGGAACTTGGCACCAGCTACCATCGCCCCGAAATCGAGCTGAATCAGCTTCTTGTTCTGCAGGCCCTCCGGAACGTCACCGCGAACGATGCGCTGCGCCAGTCCTTCAGCGATCGCTGTCTTACCTACACCGGGCTCACCGATCAGCACCGGATTGTTCTTGGTGCGACGTGACAGCACCTGGATGACCCGGCGGATCTCCTCGTCCCGGCCGATAACCGGATCGATTTTCCCGGCACCTGCCTGCAGGGTGAGATCACGGCCGTACTTTTCCAGCGCCTGGTAGGTGTCTTCGGGGTTCGGGTCAGTCACCCGGTGCGAGCCTCGAATCGTTGCCAGCGTCTCCTGAACGCGTTCACGAGTAACCCCGTGACGCTGAAGAGCCTTGACCGATCGACTGTCTGGAGCAGCATCGAGCGCCGCCAGCAAGAGATGCTCCGCGCTGACGTACTCATCGCCAAACTGCTCCATCTCCTTCTGCGCGCGCTCCAGCGTCTTGCGCAGGTTTCCGCTCACCGCGGTCTCCGCGCTGTACTGGAGCTTTGGTGCGGCGGAAACAGCTTCCTTCAGCTCTCGCAAGAGTTCATCGCTACGAATCTCGAGCCGCTGAACGATCTGATGGACGATCCCATCGGTCTGCGATGCCAATGCGAATAGCAAATGATCGACATCCAGTTGAGAGTGTCGCTGCTCCTCGGCCATCTGCTGCGCCTGCAGCACTGCCTCCTGTGCTTTTTGCGTAAATCGTTGTGTACTCATAGTCAGTCTCTCCCCTGATTGATTGGTCCGTTCAACAACGCTGGGCGAAATAAAACCGACCCCCTGTGATGTGGAGATCGGCTACCTTGAATCTGCAATTGGGGCTCTGGCTCGTTCAACGCCTCACGGAGTAGCCCAGCAATCGCAAGGTATCTTCAACCTCCTCGACCACCTCTCGCAGTGGTGAGTTCTGTTCTCCATCGAGCGCGGCCAGGCGCTGATGAATCCTGTGCAGCCGCTTTGTCACCTGCAACGCCATCTCGACGCCCGCCAGGTTGATACCCCGGTTCTCGACCAGGTGCTTTACCTGCCGAAGCGATTCCAGGTCCTCGGCTGAATACAGTCGCAGGTTACCGGTCGTGCGCGATGGAGCAACGAATCCTTCACGCTCATATTTTCGGAGCGTCTGCGGATGCAATTCCAGCAGCCGGGCTGCCACACTTATCACGTATAGCGGTTCATTGTGGCGCATGGTTGCTCCCCGGTAACCCGATTCCTGACTACAACGTAGTATAACAGCTTACACAGACCATATCAACTTTGATTCTGGCGTCGAGGCGGGGTTAGTTCCTGCATTACACGACGAAACCCTGGCTATGGCCAGGGATTCGCTGAGTCTATTCCAGTTAGTGCCTGAGTGTGGACAGGCTCGAACTAGTTTCCGCTAATCAGCTCCAGTTGCCCGCGGATCTCGCCGGCTGGATGCTGAGTTGTGTGGACATTGACGTACGCATTGCCAGCTTCCATCTCGGCCACGAGTTCTGCCAGGGTGTCTCCCTCGAGCGGGCCCATCAAATCAGAATCGGTCAGAACACCAGTCGAGAGTGTGCCGACTCCGCTGGCATCAGTGCTGAAGTCCCCGTCGAAGAGGAATGCAACGACCGGCCCATCTTCACCAGGCATTCCAAGATGGATATGGGCAGCCTCGACGTTCTGGATGTTCGTCACGGTAAGGTCGAATCCGAGCTGGTCGTCCTCATTGACGAAGACGATCGCATCGCCATCGGCCCCGGACGTCACATCATGGGTCTCCTGATCCGGAGTCATCTCGGCATAGAAGACCTGATCCTCGACTTCGGCCGCCGACCCATAGCGCCATTCGAAGTAGTGCATACCGACGTTGCCTGCTTCAACCTGGAAAGCGGACGCATTGTCAGGCGTGAAGGTCAGGACTCGACGCTCGAATGCCTGAGTCAGGACCCACTTTGCCTCGCCACCAACCATGATGTTTGACCAGTAGGCTTCGGTAATCGGGAAGCCCGTGGCGTAGTACGGGTTGAGGAAGAGCTGGTCGTTCTCGAAGGTTCCGTTCTGGAATACGGTCCCGGAAGGTCCCATGAAGTCCCAGAAGACGGACGCCGTGCGGTGATTCGTTTCCGGTGCCAGAATCCCAGCGGTCACATTGAACTCCGCCTGGCCGGGGGCATCGCCGACATTACCTTCTCCATCGACGGTCGCGGTAATGACTTCACCTTCTGCATAGGGTGCCGCATCCTGGAGATCGGCAAACGTCGCGTACGTCGGTGTTTCATCGAAGCCAGGATCACCAGCGATGTTGACATTGGCCGGGGATCGCTGCAGGAACTCATCATCGCCAATCTGCAGTCTCCCGTCCATGAGCTCGACAACCAGCAGTCCGTTGGTGACATCCCATGGGTTCTCTGCCCGGTAGGTGTTGTCCTCCATGCGGGACTTCTCGAAGTACTGGACAGTGCGTTCTCCGCCAGGTGCTTCCACATACGGCTCCTGGACGATTCCGCCGGATTCCGGTCCCCAGATGTAGGTACGATCGACCACATCATCCTGAGCCGGCTTGTCAGTTCGTTCCCACGTCCGTTCGAACTCATCCTGAGCGAAATTGAAATCCTGCGCCCCTGCTGGAACGATGGCGGCGATGAGAAACGCCACCGCACCTACCAACCCGAATAGTTTCAACCTGGGAAACGTCCCTCTGGGTGTCGTTGCTTTGCTTTCGTGACTCATTCAATCGACTCCTGTCTGATGTTCGTGTTACTCAGTAAAGCCACTGCCTCGGGAATGTATCGGCGGAACCTGTCCGCCAGTTGACATTCCCAATCGCCGACGTTAGTCGTCGTCGCCGCGGCCGAATGGCGGCTGTGGTGCGCCCATCGGCTGATCACACGAACCGATTAGACCGGAACCGAGCACGAA
>SLFF01000457.1 GCA_007124395.1 Thermomicrobiaceae bacterium
CGTTGGCCTAGAGATCGGTGCCGCCGACTACCTGACCAAGCCGTTCTCGATGCGGGAACTGGTTGCCCGGGTGAAAGCACTCCTGCGCCGGCGGGTTCTCCTCCAGGACGAGCTCTCGGCTGGAGACGTACACGCCTCGGACATCATCAGTGTCGGTGATCTGGAAATCGATCTCGGCGCGCATCGGGTGAGTGTCGGGGGCACCGAAGTCAGCCTCAAGCCGCGTGAGTGGGATCTGCTCGTGTTTCTGGCGAGGCATCCCGGACAGGTCTGTAGCAGTAATCAGATTCTCCACAACGTCTGGGGCGAGGATTTCTTTGGAGACACCCGTACCGTTGCCGTTCATGTACATGGGCTGCGCGAGAAGCTGGAGATCGGACCGGATGGACGGCGCCACATCGAAACGGTCCGTGGTGTTGGCTACCGATTCGCGATCTGATGAGGTGATTTCACCGTGAACCGCGCCTACATCCGTCTGGCTAGCGGGTATGTGCTACTGATCGGCGTGGTCTTCCTGATTCTCGGCATCTATCTGGTGCAGCGCATCAGCGACGCCCAGCACGAAGCCTGGATCGATGATCAACGCTCCACCACAGAAATGCTCAGCTCCGCGCTGGCGCCAGCGACACGAGCTGGCAATGCCGATCTCCTGCAGGACCAGATCGATCAGATCGGCAACAGCGGTCAGGTCGCGGTGGTCGCACCCGATGGCTCACTGCTGGCTGGCGAGCCCGTCCGGAATCCAGACAACCTCTCCAGTGAGCCAGATATCGATACCGCCCTCGCCGGTCAGTCCGGCACGGCCACATTTGTCGATCCATCACAGGGACAGACCGCACAGAGCTTCACCGAACCGATCGTGGCTGATGCCACCCTGTACGGGGTGGTGGTGCGAACGATTCCAGCCAGCGATGCCCCGGGCACCTGGACGCCACTGGTCCAGCTCACCGTATTGCTGCTGGTTGTCTGCGCGGCCGGTATTGCCGCCGTTTCCGCATTCATGCCCAGAATCATCACCGATCCGATGGCCGAGCTCACCAGCGTTGCCCGTCGGGTGGCCCATGGCGATCTCGACGCCCGGGCAGACACGGATACCTGGGACGAACTCGCCGAGCTGGCCGCCGCATTCAACGAGATGACCGGTGAACTTCGCGATCAGGTTCAGGCGATCGATTTCGAGCGAGCCAGGCTGGAAGCGGTCCTGGAACACCTGAATGATGGCATTCTGATCGTCAACCCGCGGGGAGCCGTGACGCTGATCAACCGCGCGGCCGAAGGGTTGCTCGCGGTCGATCGCCAGCGGGCGCTGATCCGGACCTACGCCGAGGTAGTGCGAGACCACGAGCTGGTCGGGCTGATTCGCAATTGTCACCGGATCTATGATCCAGAGCTGCCACTGCCCAGCCGGTTCATCGAGCTCGGCCGGCCCCGCCGTGCCGTTCAGGCATTCGCCTACCCGATCTCCCAGGGAGACAACCAGCTGGTCATCGTCATCCTCCGGGACATTACCGAGCTCCGCAAAACCGAGACAGTTCGGCGAGATTTCGTGGCCAACGTCTCCCACGATCTGCGGACGCCGATCGCATCGCTGAAAGCACTGGTCGATACCTTGCTGGCTGGTGCGCTGGAAGACGAGACCGTGGCCCGGGACTTCCTCTCCCGTATGGAAGTCGAAGTCGATGATCTGGCCCGGCTGGTCGAAGAATTGCTGGAGCTCTCACGTGCTGAATCCCGCCGGATCGAGCTGCATCAGATACCGGCAGATATCGGCAACCTGCTTCGCCGGGTGGCTGCCCGCCTGCGGCCGCACGCGGAGCCGAAGATGATCACACTACAGATCTCAGTGCCGGACGATCTACCACGCGGCTTTATTGATCCGGAACGTATCGAACAGGTACTGGTGAACCTGCTGCACAATGCGATCAAGTTCAGCCCGGAATCGAGCGAGATCCGACTGGCTGCCCGCCAGGACGAGGATGATATCGAGATCTCCGTCAGCGATTCTGGACCCGGAATTCCCCCGGATGAGCTCGATCGTGTCTTCGAACGGTTCTACAAGACCGAGAAATCCCGATCAGATACCGGCAGTGGCCTCGGTCTGGCGATCGCCCGCCATCTGGTGCAGCTGCATGGTGGACGGATCTGGGCCGAGAGCGAGCCACGCGGGGGAACTTCGTTCCGCCTCACCATTCCGATCACGCCGGACGACTACCAGAGCCCGGAGTAACCACCGCAACATTCCTCTGACAAAGAAGCAACAGGTCGTTAATCTTCACCGGCAATTCACGATTCATACTGGACTCAGCGCGCGGGCGTTCCCTGCCCATCCGGCCCGCGACAACCGAGTGTCGGTCAATGGCGATCGGCACGACACCCTGCCGGAGAGTCAGCGCACCCCCTGCCTGGACTCTTCCTCTTCTGACAGCGGGAGCCGGAACCGGTTCCCGCTGAGCCCCACTTCTCACGAACTGGAAATCGTCACTCCCTTGCTCGTGGGCCGAGCTCATCGACCTCGGTGAGGAACTCCACCAGCAGATCGACCTCTTCGGTGGTCAGAATATCCTGGTAGGCCGGCATGTTACCGATACCCTGAACGGTGCGGACGGCAATCTGTTCGGGGCCCATCCGGGTCGAAACTTCGGTCAGATCCGGTCCCCAATCGCCACCTACACCATGTACCTGATGGCAATACTGGCAGCCGCGCTCGTGGAACACCCGGGCCCCTTCCAGGATGCGTTCATCCTGGGTTCCCAGTTGCTCGGCTTGCAAGGGTTCGGTGTCGTAAGCCGGCACCCACGGTGCCCGCAAACCGACAACGGTCAGCATGATGAACAGCCCCGCCACCACACTGAGTCCAAGAATGGCGAACGGGCGCTTGCTCGGGTGACGCTCACCCTTGCCGGCAATCAGCGGCAGGATCAGCAGGAACAGGAAGAATCCAAGTGGCAGGTAGACGAGGAAGACTTCCTCGTAGCCCTGCGGCTTGATCGAGATCAGCGCGTAGTACCAGACGATGAACCAGTCGGGCTGCGGCTGGGAATCGAGATCGGTCAGATCCGGGGAAGCAGCCAGATCCCGCGGCCCGAGAAAGAACGCCAGGCTGACGATGATCGTAACCACCAGCCCGCCAAAGAATAGCTCGTTCCAGATGCCTTGAGGCCAGTACGGGCGCTGATGCTTCTCGACGTACTCTTCATACTCCTGCCTGTAGGTCTCCGGATTGACCGGTTTCCCGGCCTTCGGCAGCTCGGAGATCCCGTGGTAGGTGACCAGAAACAGATGCAAACCGATAAGCAGCACCATCGCGATTGGCAGGATGAAGACGTGCAGTGCGTAGGTCTGGGTGAGTGTGGAGCCGCTGACCGTCTCCCCGGCAAGCACGAACTGGGCGATATGCTCACCGACGAACGGCACGCGCCCGGCGAAATTCGCCGCCACCATCACGGTCCAGACGCCGTCCTGATCCCAGCGCAGGAGTTGACCACTGAGCGCCATCCCGAAGGTGAGATAGAGCAGCACCACCCCGGAAATCCAGTTGAACTCCCGCGGATACTTGTAGGACGCGGTAAGGAACACCCGCATGGCGTGAATCAGCACCAGAATGACCATCGCCGAGGCGCCGATCCAGTGCATTGCCCGGATGGTATCGCCGAACCGCACTTCGTAGGTGATGAACTCGACGCTCTGGTAGGCGCTCTCCGGTGAGGGAACGTAATTGGTTGCCAGCACGATCCCAGTGGTGATCTGCAGCAGAAACGAGAAGAGAATCCCGAACCCGAAGATATAGGCCCACTGCGATTTGCCCTCCGTCGTCTCCGGAGGGGCATTGTGATCGAGCGGCTTGATCAGCGTCTCAAAGCCGAGCCGGTCCTTCACAAATTCAATTGGCCGTCGTAGCTGGTTCATCCGGGTTCCTTCCGGTTCCGATCTCCGCCGGATTCGATCAACTCGGTCGCTCTCCGGTCACCGGCACCGGAGATGCCAGAATCTGAACATCGCCATCCTGAACGCGGACATCGAGCCGCACCAGTGGCGACTGCGGTGGGCCAGCAACCACCTCTCCCTCGCGATCGAACACCCCACCGTGACACGGGCAGATAAACAGACTCGCTCCGGCCCGCCAGGACACCGGACAGCCAACGTGAGTGCAGTAGACAGAGAAGGCGATGAACGATTCCTCGTCAGTTCGCCGCAGCCAGGCGGCATTTCTCGCCGCCGGCCCGGACCAGGGAACGGCCTCGACATCTACGAACTCCACCTTCACGGTCTCATCGACCGGAAAATCATCCACCTCACCCACCACATGCCAGATCTGCTCACTCCGGGCGGGGGTACTGAAGAGTGCGCCGATGATCGGGATACCGGCCAGCGTTGCGGCGAGCCCGGCCATGCCGACCCCAACGAAGCCGAGGAAGTTGCGCCGGGTGGCCTTCTGCTGGATTCCACTTCCACCGGCGACTGCCCTGGCACAGCCACAACCGCCCGGGCAACCGGTCTCCGGCTTCACGGGCGGCCGACCAAACCGGCCCCCGCTGATGCGGTAGAGCATCGATGGCTTGCTCGTCATACGGTCTCCCTCACTCTGTGTGCACCTGCCTGTGTATGTGCGTGGCCAGATGCGGTCGCCAGTCCGGCAATTTCGTCATCACGATCCACCGAGCGCTCGATCGCCCGGAACCAGCCAGCAAACAGCACTACCCCGATGATCAGATAGATGAAGCCCCCGGGTCCCATCAGCACGGCCCCTGCCAGCTGCTGGTCTTCGATCGGCGTGATACCGAAGGGGGCAGTCGTGGTTGCGTATTCGGAGTACCACGGGTTCGGGCTGAAGGAGATCAGCGCGCCAAGCGCCGTCTTCTGCAGCACCAGCCCGAAGATCATCAGAATCCCGATGCCGTAGTTCATCCCGGCCTGTCGTCCGCGCTGAAGCACCACCCACCAGAACAGTGCCGCAGTGAGGAACATTGTCAGGTGCTCCACTGCGTGGATGAGCTCGTTGCGAACGGCGGCATCGTAGAACGCGGGAACATGCCAGATCCAGATCACCAGGCTGTGCAGCGCCAGTGCGATCAATGGCAGCACCAGTACGGCCCACAGTTTTCCGAGCAGGCCAGCCCGCTTCCAGAATTTTGGGATCAAGCGTCGCCAGGATGACGGCAATCCCCAGATCGACGCCGAGCTGACATCACCGACAATCAACAGCAATGGAGCGATCGTAATCAGAAACAGATGCTGGCCCATATGAGCCGAGAAGAGCGCCGAGCTCAACGGATCGAGCGGCGAGATCAGCGCGATTGCGATCGACAGGTAGCCACCCAGCACCGAGGCGACCTGCCAGGTCTTCACGCCACGTCCCCGGCCGGCCCGTGCCCAGATCGCTCGTACCCCACGGAGATAGACCGTAATCCCCAGCGTCAGCACCAGCAGGACGAGCGGGTCGAAGTTCCAGGTCGTCCAGAGCGTCTCCGGCACGGGTGGTGGCCCCGAGTGCGCTAAAGCGGTCACCGGGAGCAACGCCAGGAAGGTACCAGTCAACAGACCGATCGGAACCGGCCAGCGCCCTCGCCATTCAGCTGTCCCCCGATACCGCTTCATCAGATCGCCTCGCTAAATCCGGATACTGCCTGCGGCTTCGCACGGATCCTGCACGATAATCGGCACACTCTGGGCAATGATCACCATGAAGAAAAAGGCAGACATCACCACGCCAGACAGCGCCATGAAGCGCAATCGCTTCATCGCCTCGAGTTCATCATCACTCGGTTCGCCGTCTGGACCCTGCGATGCTTCATAGACACGCCACGAGAGATAACCGGCGCCGCCAGCCAGCAACAGAAATACCGGAATCCCGAGATACATCAGCGGCCCCATCCCAGCGGTACAGGCAGCCGGAACCAGCGAATAGCTGTAAACCAGATGGAGGGCCCAGGCCCCGGCTGCGCCGAGCAGGCCGACCCAGATGGTGAACTGGCTGACTGGTGTCTGCTGATCGATCGACTGTCGGGTACTCATCGCCTGTATCTCCGGCTTCTAGAACATGTTCGGCGTGATGTAGACCGTCACGAAATACACCACCCAGGCAGCTACCACGAAATACCAGTACATCGAGAGCGCCTGCACCCCGATGAAGCGCTTCTCGTCGTAGTAACCACGCCAGGACAGCAACGCCATCGGGACCGCGATCAGAATCAGCGCCGCAACGTGCAGGACGTGAAATCCACCGCGCGTGGTAACGATCGAGGTATAGGCGTTCTCGGTCCAGATAAACGGCCGATCGGTGTAGTGAATCGCCGAGACAATCAGACTTCCGATCGCCAGGGCAATACCGCCGAGAAGGCTATAGAAGAGCATCGAGCGATTCCCCTGGCTGACGGAGCGGACACCCCACCAGATCGGCAACACGCTGAGGAGCATGAGTCCACCGGCAATCGCCGGAAGCATCAACGGCGGGTCCGGGATACCTTCCGGCGGCCAACCGGGAAGGACAGCATCATCAGCTGGCCAGGATGGAACGCTGATACGCAAGTAGAAGTAGGCAAAGGTCAGACAGCCGAGCACCACCGCTTCGATCACGATCAGCCAGATCATCCCCCACCAGACTGTGGAGAATCGCCCGGTCGTGATGTGCGGCAGTGAGCCAGGAGACTCACGATCGGTGACTTCAGAACGGGCAAACGGCTCCTCTGGCCAGTTCCAGATGATCGCGCAGATGTAGAGGAGAATCAGCCCCACGGGAATCAGAATCAGCTCGGTATCGAACCCGACAAGCGGCAGGAACGCGGCGAAAATCACCGTAACGGCAACGGCCATCCAGAACGGAAGCAACGTCGGAGCGGGCAGGAAGGCTCGGCCTTCCGGTTTTGCCTCGAGCAGCGTCGTCTGGTAGGTGGTCCGCTCCCCATTCAGAGAATCGGAGAAACTTCGCCAGCCCTCGGGAACGCGATCGACCGCCGGTTCGATCGACTCCTGCTGCCACAGTGGATAGCGGGAGCGAACGACCGGAATCGTCGCGAAGTTGTAATCGGGTGGTGGCGAGGGAATCGCCCACTCCAGCGTTCCGCCATCCCAGGGATCCAGCCCGGCTGGCTTGCCCTTCCAGAACATGCGGGCCGCATCGACGAAGAAGACCAGCGCCCCGGTCCCCATCATGAAGGCACCGATGGTCGCGATGAAGTTGAGATCACCCAGTCCCTGCTCCGGCAGGTAGGTGTAAACCCGACGCGGCATGCCATCGAAGCCGAGCTGGTGCATCGGGAAGAAGGTCACGTTGGCCCCGATGAACGTCAGCCAGAAACACCAGCGGCCGAGCGATTCACTGAGCAGCTTCCCGGTGATTTTGGGAACCCAGTGATACAGCCCCGCGAAGATCGGTAGAATCACCCCACCGATGATCACGTAATGGAAATGGGCCACCACGAAGTAGGTATCGTGGACCTGCCAGTCGAACACCGGGGAGGCAACCATCACCCCGGTAATACCACCTAGCACGAAGACCACGATCGTCCCGGCACAGAACAGAAACGCCGTGTTGATCTTCAACGTGCCTCGCCAGATCGTGGCGATCCAGGCGAAGATCGTGATCCCGCTCGGGATAGTGATCATCATGCTGGCGGCGGCGAAAAAGCTCAAGCCCATCAGCGCGATACCGACCGCATACATATGATGCACCCAGAGGCCGAAGCTCAGAATGCCGATCGCCACGGTGGCCATCGCCACCAGTAGGTAGCCACTCATCGGCCTGGCCGCGGCAACGGCGATAACCGTGGAAACCGCGCCGAAGGCCGGCAAAAGCATGATGTAGACGTCTGGATGACCGAAGAACCAGAAGAGATGTTGCCAGAGTAAGGCAGAACCCCCGGCAGCATGATCGAAGAACGTCGTGCCGAACTTGCGATCCAGCTCCAGCATCACGCTGACGGTCATCAGGGCCGGCATGGCGATGATGATCATGAATGCGGTCACCAGCGAGGACCAGCAGAAGAGCGGCATCCGGTTAAGCGACATCCCCGGCGCCCGGAACTTGAACATAGTGACGATGAGCTCGACCGCGGCCACCAGCGCGGCAACTTCGAGCATCGTCACGGCAATAAGATAGAAATCGATTCCCCGGCCGACCTGGAACTCACCCAGTCCCGTCATCGAGACATCGGTGGCCGATGGGCTGTAACCAGCTCCACTCAATGGCGGGTAGTTGAACCAGCCCGCATCCGGACCCCGTCCGGAGAAGAAGGCAAGGAAGAGGATCGTCCCCCCGATGGCGTAGATCCAGTAACCGAAAGCGTTGAGCCGCGGAAACGCCATATCGCGGGCGCCGATCATCAGCGGCACGAAGTAGATGCCAAGGCCTTCCAGGAACGGGATGGCGAAGAGGAACATCATCACCGCGCCGTGCATGGTGAAGAACTGGTTGAACGCTTCGGCCGGAACGATGTCCAGCCCGGGCTGGGCCAGCTGAATACGCATCAGCAGCGCCAGAATACCGGCCAGCACGAAGAACACGAGCGAGGTCGCGATGTAGCGAACCCCAACCGCACGGTGGTTGGTGGCTGACATCCACCCGACGAATCCGGGCGGACGTTTCCATGCTTCTGTCAAGCGTTCAGTCGGCGTTGACATGCGCCCCTTCTCGCACTACTCCAGGCTGAGCAGAAACTCCACCAGCGCGTCGAGATCATCCGGATCGAGCTCGGTTGGCGGCATACGCACGCCAGGTTTGAGCTGGTGCGGATCGACGATCCAGGCAGCCAGATTCCCGTAGTTGTTGTCCTCGATTGCCGATGCGATGGTCAGTCTGCTGCCGAAATGTGTGAGATCGGGTCCGGGAGCGCCGGCAGCGGGGTCGGGTTCGGTAATTCCATCGATGCCGTGGCACATAGCGCAGCCAGCATCGAAATAGACATCCATACCAGCACGCAGGAATTCGTCGTCCGGCTCACTGGCAGGCTCCTGACGATCGGCGATCCACTGGTCGAATTCATCTTCGGATTGAGCAATCACCAGCTTGCCCATGAGAGCGTGCTGCACGCCGCAGAACTCGGCACACTGCCCCCAGTAGATGTCCTCTTCGTCGGCCTCGATCCAGAGGACGTTCTCTTTGCCGGGATTGAGATCCCGCTTTCCGGCGAGTTCTGGAACCCAGAAACTGTGGATCACATCAGCAGAGCTCAGTCTGAGTTCAACCGGAACGCCAACCGGGATGGGAATCTCGTTGGCAGTGACCACGTCGAGGTCCGGATAGCGGACTTCCCACCAGAACATGTGGCCGATCACCTCGATCGTCACCGCAGCTTCGTCCTCAGGCGGCTCGATCACCGACTGGCCAGTCCGGATGGAATCGCCCAGGACGAGAGCGAGAATGAGGATGGGAATCACCAGACCGCCAACGGTGAAGAATGCGCGGTCAGAGATGGGTGGATTGGAGCCAGGGTCCGCATTGCGACGGCCACGCATGATCGCGTAGAGCAACAGGCCCATCACCACGATATAGACGGCCAGTCCGAGCCAGAACATCAGCCACCAGTGCGTGGCCGTGTCCGCGGCACCTGGGCCTCTGGGATCGAGCGCCCCGCCGTCTGTGCTGCACCCTGCGAGGGCCAGCAGGAGCACCAGGACTATTGGAAAATACCGTTTCCCGCCCACCTGCACCAACCCCGCTACGCTCTCGGGCCAGTGACGCGATGGTCACCGTGCCCGGGCGGTCGCTGCGCAACCATCAGCAGTGCCGCTATGCACCAGATTAGCGTCACTTGTCCAGCCCCCACTATCAGCTAAGAATCCCGCAACTATGGTTGGAAAGGCAATACGCAAGTTGTGGGCCGCGATCCGGAATACTGTGGAGGCATCACGAGGATGATGGAAAGAGCATCGGAGCGACGGCGAGAGCCCCTGCTGATCAGCTGGTTGCTCGGTCACGTTCCGCCGCTTCGGGGAGAAACTGGGGGTCTTCCATCCAGGGTTCGTAGAGATCAGCATGGCCGGGTCCCCGGCGTTTGGCGGCATACATTGCCAGATCTGAACGGCGCAGAAACTCTCCGGGACTGCCGATCACGTCATCGTCCATGGCAACACCGATGCTCGGAGAAATCGTCAACGGCAGATCATCGAGCATGACCGGACTGTTGAGTGCGTTGACGATGCGCGTGGCTGCCACCATGGCGTCGTCAACCGTATCGACGTTCCGGAGAAGGATGGTGAATTCATCGCCAGCCAGACGGCTCAGCAGATCTCCATCACGCACAGCTGACTGCAGCCGGCTGGCGATCTGGCGCAACACCTCATCTCCGGCTTCGTGACCGAGGGTGTCGTTGATGGTCTTGAAGTCATCGATGTCGATAAAGAGCAGTGCCCGGTGTCCGTGCGATCGGCTGCCGAGCACCTCGCGAAGTTCGTCGAAGAACATGGCGCGATTTGGCAAGCCGGTAAGCGGATCGTGATATGCCTGATGGGTCAGGCGGGCTTCCAGGCTCTTTCGCTCGGTAACATCTCGAGAGTTGAGCACGATTCCGGACACAGCGGGGTTCTCCAGTTCACTGGAAACAATGCTCTCCAGGTTGATAATCTGGCCATCGGGAAGCTGCATTCGCCACTCAACGATCTCCCGCCCGGACCCGGTCTTTATGACCCACTGCAACGCCTCCAGCACTGAATCACGATCCTCTTCATGAACCCAGTCGATCAGGGATGTATCCATGAATTCATCCGGTGACCGCTGGATGACCTCTTCAGAAGCTGGGGATTGAAACGTACAGCGCAGATCGGTATCGAGGACCGTGATCATGTCGGTCGAATTCTCGACCAGCGCCCTGAACCGCTCTTCCGTCCGCCGCACCGCCTGGCGCAACCGCAGCTCGCCATTCTCCCGAATAGTCACCACCTGACGGGCGACAAGCAACGTCACCAGCGCGGTCAGGAATACCACCGCGATCCCAAACCGGTTCAGCATCTCCGGCAATACTGCGTAGGAGATAATCACGATGCCGATTACCGCCGAACCGAACGGAACCAGATTTCGAACACGCTCAGCAATCGCCCCGGGCTCAGAAGTGGGAAGCTCTCGACTGACCACGTCATAGTGCCACTGCGGACTGGCCACCAGTAATGCCTGCGCCACGATCCAGGTGGTGTAGGTCACCGCTTCTGAAACATAGAGACCTCGGAACTCGAGATACGTCCACCAGAAGTCAGTACCTGCGTAGATGACCAGTCCAGCTCCAAGGAGCATCAGCACACCCACCGATCCCGCCTCAGGCCGGCGAACGAGAATGCTGAATACCGCGATCAACACCAACATATGAGACAGGGGATAAAGCATCAGGACCAGCGCGCCGAGGGTAGACGTCAGTGATTGAAGGTTGGCAGGGTCGACAATGATGTAGGCGGTCAACGCGGCCAGGCCAGTCATAATGATCCCGCAGTCGATCCAGAATCGGGTTCGATCCCGTCCGATCAATCTCGCGGCAGGAAACATCAGTACGCCGATCGCCAGGGCGACCGAGCTGCCCAGATAGGCTGGATCAAACAGAGAAACGCTCGGGATTGCCGTGTCGGTCAGGTGGTAGTAGGCCCAGATCGAATCAGCCACGCCCCAGAGCAGAAACGCACCGCCGATGACGGCCCACGCCTGACGAGTTCGCTTCGGCACCGAACTGACACGGGCCATCCGCCAGGCAAGGATGACGCCCAGAAACATAACGGGCGGGAAGCCGAGTTCCTGAACGATGCCTGTGATTCGAGTGCCACCCCACTCGAAAATGATCCAGAGGACGAACAGCACAATGTACGGCACCAGCCCCAGAACAGCCAGGTTGCCCA
>SLFF01000490.1 GCA_007124395.1 Thermomicrobiaceae bacterium
ACATCATAGTCCGAGAGCTCGTCCGGAGTGCGGGTCGAATCCCCACGTGAGCCGTTGAGGATGATCAGCCGGATGTTGTCATCGTCCTCGGCCCATTGCATGAGAGATTGCAAGACGTCGGCTTCGGACAACATGGCAGGTGGCCTGTTCATAAAGGGTGGAGACCCGTAGGCCGGGTCCCCACCCAATCGTTGATTCTTGACTAGCCGATCGCCGGAACTCCAGAGTTAGCGATCTTCTCGTTCAGTTGCTTGACGTCGGTATCGATCGTCTCCTGCAGCGCAGAGATGCTGCGGTCGGCCTGAGCGCTCAGATGCTCCCAGACATCGTACTGCTGCTTCGGCGGGCGGGCATCACCGAACGATACGGTGCCCTGCAGCGAGGAGAGCTTGCTGTTGACCTTCGGCGGATAGTTGAAGGAGTCAGCCGCACCCTTGCTCCGGGCTTCAACGATCTCGCTCTCGATGCTTGCCAGCTTTTCGATCACGCGGTCGCACTCGGCGACCAGATCGTTATGTCCAGCTGCGTCGAGGCGCGGTCGCCAGACTTCGATCTGATCCCGCAGTTCACGTCCGCGAAGCACCGTCTTGTGCGCGTCGTCGAGCTTGTTGCGGATCTTCATCAGCAGATCGAACTGAGCCTCGTAGTCTTCCTGCGTGGTGGCCAGTCGTGGATCCTTTCGGACCTCGAACTCTGCCGTGTGTGCCTCGCCGTTGACGTCCAGTCGGACCTTGTAGTTGCCCGGTACAACCTGTGGACCATCAACGCCCCCACCCCAGTAGGCTGAGAGCGTTCCGAACGGAAGATCGACTCCCGGCGGATAGCGCAGATCCCAGACGAACCGGTGCAGGCCACTCTGGCTACCGATCGAGAACCCGTTGTGGTTGCCCTCGTCCTTGCTGGAGAACGTGCGAATCTCTTCGCCGTTGGCGGTCAGGAAGGTCAGCTTGACCTCGGAATCGACGTCGTCGGAAAGCCAGTAGTGGATGATTGCGCCGTCTGGCGGGTTGTGTCCGGCCTCGGCCAGGAACAGCTCCGGCTTGCCGTCCTTACCGCGGACGGTCTCGCCGATCGTGGTGCGTCCGCCACTGGCGATATACGCCTTGTAGCCGATGTCTTCACCCCAGGCGAAGCCACGCGGTGTCTTGATCCGGTAGGCTGGTTCGGCCGGGAAGACGGTCGTTGAGCCCGGACTGTTCGCCTCGTCCCACTCCCGGATCGGGGTGAGATCGTCCAGCGACCAGAAGGCCCGACCGTGAGTCCCGAGAATCAGGTCGGTGTCCTTGATCGTCAGATCATGGATCGGCACGATCGGCAGGTTCGACTGGAACCGGTGCCAGTTGTCGCCATTGTTCCAGGAGACGTAGACGCCGGTTTCGGTGCCTGCATAGAGCAGTCCCTTGCGAACCGGATCCTCCCGGATGACCCGGGTGAAGTCATCCTCCCGGATACCGTTGGTGATCCGCTCCCACGTCTTGCCGTAATCATGAGTGCGATAGAGGTACGGCGTGTTGTCGTCCAGCTTGTAGCGGGTAATCGCCATGTAGGCAGTGGCTGCATCATGCGGCGATGGCTCGATGATGCTGATCAGTGGCCAGTCGTCGAGATCGCCTGGTGTGACGTTGGTCCAGGTCTCGCCGTTGTCCTGGGTGACGTGAACCAGGCCATCGTCAGATCCGGCCCAGATGACACCCGCCTTCACCGGCGATTCGGCAATGGCGAAGACCGTTGCGTAGATCTCCGTGCCGATGTTGTCGTTGGTAATCGGTCCACCGGATGGCTTGAGCGTCTCTGGATCGGCGCGCGTCAGGTCCGGGCTGAATTTCTCCCAGCTGTCTCCGCCGTTGGTCGATTTGAAGATGAACTGTCCACCGGTGTAGATGATCTCTGGATCATGTGGCGAGAGCACGATCGGGAAGGTCCACTGGAAGCGATACTTCATCTCTTCCGAGCCGTAACCGACATAGTCCTCTGGCCAGACGGTGATCTCGACCGCTTGCTGGCTGCTGTGATCGTAGCGGGTCATCCGGGTGATAAAGCTGCCGGCATAGACGATATCCGGGTTATCCGGTCGAACCGCGATGTAGCCGCTCTCACCACCACCGATCGGGTAGGAGTCATCGCCAACGATGCTGTTGCGCCAGGAGAAACTCGGCACCGAAATCGTTGTGTTGTCCTGCTGTGCACCGTAGATCCGGTACGGGAACCGGGTGTCGGTGGTGACATGATAGAACTGCGCGGTCGGCTGGTTGTTGACGCTCGACCATGTCTTTGCAGCATCGAACGAGACACAGGCTCCGCCGTCATTCCCCTCGATCATGCGGTCAGTGTTCTCTGGATCGATCCAGAGACCATGGTTGTCGCCATGTGGCGTCGGGATGTGACTGAACGACAGTCCGCCATCGATCGACTTCCACATACGCAGGTTCAGCACGTAGACCTTGTCGATGTCCACGGGATCGGCGAAGACGTGCATGTAGTACCACGGGCGCTGCCGGAGGTTCGGATCCCGGTTGATCAGCTCCCAGGTGTCGCCGCCGTTGTCCGAACGGTAGAGTCCGGCATCCGACTCGTGCTCGACCAGTGCCCAGACACGGCTGGAATCGACCGGCGAGACAACGACGCCAATGCGACCGAGCAAACCGGACGGCAATCCTGGGTTGCTGGAGATGTCGGTCCAGGTGTCGCCGCCGTCGGTCGTCTTGTAGAGGCCACTTCCCGGGCCACCGCTGCTCAGCGCCCACGGGTAGCGACGCATCTGCCAGAACGCGGCGAAGAGCGTGTTCGGGTTCTTCGTGTCCATCGAAAGATCGGCCACGCCGGTCTTGTCATCGACGTAGAGCACGTTCTCCCAGGTATCGCCGCCATCTTTGCTGCGATAGACGCCCCGGGCGTCGTGATCTCCGAAGGCATGACCCAGCGCACCGGCATAGATCAGGTTCTCATCACGGGGATGCACCCGGACCTGCGCGATGTGGCGAGTATCGGCCAGTCCGATGTGTCGCCAGCTGTCCCCGCCATCGTCAGAGCGATAGACGCCATCGCCGAGCGTGACATCGCCACGAATCGTCGATTCACCAGTTGCGGCGTAGATGCGAGAGTGATCGGAATCGGCGATCGCCAGCGCCCCGACCGGGCTGGATGTGAAGTAGCCGTCCG
>SLFF01000029.1 GCA_007124395.1 Thermomicrobiaceae bacterium
ATATAGCCTTCCCCAGCGGCACCGAATGAAGTCCCGGACACGAGGGCAACGTGCCCTTCATACATCAGATCGTTGGCGACATCATCCGATGTCTTTCCGAGCTGCTTGACGTTCGGGAAGACGTAGAACGCACCGGCTGGCTGAATGCAGCTGATTCCCGGGATCTCGTTCAGCCCGGTCACCATCATGTCCCGACGGCGCCGGAATTCCTCGACCATCGCTTCGACTGGCTCCTGCGGCCCGGTGAGAGCGGCGATTCCTGCCTGCTGAATGAATCCCGGGGTGCAGGAGTTGCAATTTACCGCCAGTCGCGTGACTTGTTCGGCCAGTGGTGTCGGCATTACGCCGTAGCCGAGTCGCCAGCCGGTCATCGCGAACGTCTTGGAGAAGCCGTCCAGGATGATCGTGCGGTCTTTCATGCCCGGATAGGTCGAGATACTCTTCGGAACGGTGTCGTAGTCGTAGGCGATCCGGGAGTAGATCTCGTCGGACATCACCATGAAGTCGTGCTTCACTGCCAGACGAGCCAGCTCTTCGAGCGACTCTTCGGAGATCATCCCGCCGGTCGGGTTGTGTGGCGAGTTGATAATCACCAACTTCGTCTTGTCGTTTACCAGCGCACGAATCTGGTCCGGCGAGAACCCGAACCCCTCATCTTCTTTCAGCTCCAGCGGCACCGGTGTCGCTCCGGAGAAGTTGACCACCGACTGATAGATCGGGAAGCCGGGATCGGGGTAGACGACTTCGTCGCCCTCGCCAGCCAGTGCCAGAATCACGAAGAACATGATCGGTTTGCCGCCCGGGGTCACCACGACATGTTCCGGCGCGAACTCGATCCCCCGCGTCTCACTGGTGTAATCGGCGATCGCCTTGCGAAGGGCCGGAATGCCGGCAGTCGGCGTATAGTGAGTGTCGCCACTCCTGAGGGCGTCTACCGCAGCATCGACGATGTGCTGGGGCGTATCGAAGTCCGGTTCACCCAACTGAAGGTGGATGATGTGTTTCCCCTCGGCCTCGAGCGCTCGCGCCCGGACCAGTACATCGAAAGCGGTCTCGGTGCCGAGCTTGCTCATGCGATCAGCGAGTTTGATCTCGACTCCACCACTCATCGCGGTCTCCTCCCGGTATTATCATTGTGTAAGGCTGTTGCGGGGCAACATTGCAGATGATAAGAAACTCTGGCCGGTTACGCCACTCTTACTGTTTATGTTGCGTGTCTGCCACGGTAGCGATTTTGAGTTGAACAGCAAATGTTTGTGAGGAATCTGTGCGAGTTCTGGTGGTTGGTGGAGCGGGATATATCGGGAGTCACACGGCACTGACGCTGGCCGATGCCGGCCACGAGCCAGTGGTGTACGACAATCTCACGATGGGTCACGAGTGGGCCGTTCAATGGGGTGAGTTTGTGCAGGGTGATCTGTCAGATGGTGATCTGCTTCGCAAGGTCCTGCGTGAGCATCAGATCGAAGCCGTGATTCACTTTGCCGCGTTCGCCTACGTCGGAGAGTCGGTGCAGAACCCGCGCAAGTATTTCGAGAATAACGTTGTCTCTACGCTCTCCCTGCTTCATGCGATGCTCGACTCTGACGTCCGGCAGATCATTTTCTCCTCAACCTGTGCCTCATACGGCATCCCTGAACAGGTTCCGATCAACGAATCCCACCCACAGAATCCGATCAACCCGTATGGTGATTCCAAGCTCATGGTCGAGCGAATTCTCCACTGGTACGGCGAAGCCTACGACCTGAAGTGGATCGCTCTGCGCTACTTCAATGCGGCCGGCGCCGACCCGCAGGGGCGGATTGGTGAGTCACACGATCCCGAGACGCATCTGATCCCGCTGGTGATCGATGCCGCGCTGGAGCGTCGCGGGCCGGTGCAGATTTTCGGTACCGATTACGCCACGCAGGATGGGACTGCCGTCCGTGACTACATTCATGTGCTCGACCTTGCTGACGCACACGTTCGGGCGCTCGAGTACCTGGCTGGAGGCGGCGAGAGCCAGCCGATCAACCTGGGTACCGGTCGCGGGTACTCGGTGCGAGAGGTGCTGGAGAGTGTCGGGCGGATGAGTGGTCGCCCGGTTCCGTTCGAGGAAGGCCCCCGTCGAGAGGGCGATCCACCCGAACTCGTGGCGGATCCCTCACGTGCTGCGGCGGTTCTCGGGTGGCGGGCTCTCTATCAGGAGCTGGATGACATCGTGGGGACCGCCTGGGAGTGGCATTCGAAGAGCTAGCACGGATCGTTCGGCGACCGTATCTCATGAGTAGGACACCATTGCGGCGGTGACGCCAGGGTGCGGAAAGTAGTGCAGGTATGTTGAGCATGTTCCTGACCTCGTGGAATCTCCTGAGGTCTCTCGTTTCTGGATTGACTGATCCGGCGTTCCGCAAGATCCTGTTCAGTGCGCTCATCCTGCTGATGTCTGGCACGATAGCAATGAACCGGATTGAACAGTGGAGCATTGTCGATTCGTTCTATTTCAGTGTTATTGCCCTGACTACTGTTGGATTTGGCGACTTCACTCCGCAGACAGATCTCGGGAAGATCTTCACCGCGTTCTACGTCCTGGGTGGTATCGGAGTGATCGTTGCCTTCGTCAATGCACTAGGCGCCCGGCGTATCGAGCGAGCGAGATTGCCTGGACGGAAGCAACGCGACCACGCTACAGTGGATGAAACGATGCATTGAAAGGAGCCTGATGTGCCGAGACCTCATGACCGCGGTGGCTGGCCGACCGATGAGCCGATCGAGCAGGATGATCACGCCTGGCTTGACTGGGAGCGGCAGACGGCGGTGTTGCCGAACCTGTTGAAGAGCAAAGGAATCATGGTCACGGATGAGCTGCGACGGGGAATCGAAGCGCTGCCCCCAGATGAGTACGAACGGCTGACCTACTTCGAGCGATGGTCGGCATCACTGGAGATGCTTCTCGTCGAGTAGGGCCATTTGTCCACTGAGGAGATCGATGCCCGGGTGAGCGCTCTTGAAGAACGCTGGGAGGCCGACCAGTGATCACATCAGGACGATTTCAACCAGGCGATGTGGTGCTCGTGCGGAATGACGATCCACCCCATCACCACCGTACTCCCTGGTATGTCATGGGGAAGACCGGCTGGATCGACGCGGTGTATGAACCGTG
>SLFF01000441.1 GCA_007124395.1 Thermomicrobiaceae bacterium
AAGCTTTACGAGTCCGGCCTGAGCGATCATTGCCGGCGAACCTGGGTGATCATCTGTGATCCAGACATTCAGAAGCAGCGCCTGATCGATCGGAATCAGATCACCGATGAAGATGCCGAACGGCGAATCAGTGCCCAGCCACCGCAGGAAGACAAAGTCCGTCGCGCTGACGCGATCATCGACAACAGCGGTGATATCGACGACACACGCGAGCAGGTGATCCAGGCCTGGAAATCCTTCAACGAATTCTGAATTCCCCGAAAGTGAATAACTGAACCCCTCGCTGCGTTAGTAGAGTAGAGAGACCCTGTTGGCAGTCGCTGCGATTGCGGTCTGCAGGTTGCGGGGGCTGTTTAGAGGATGATGATGTTGAACGCGCGACAGTGCGAGTTCTGGTGTTTTGATGGAAGGAGCCGCCAATTATGAGTCAGGCCACACGAGTGGAAGTCTGGTACGACTACGCGTGACCGTTTGTCTATACTGCAGCGGTCTTGCTGCAGAAGGCGAAGGAAGAAGAAGGCGACGCACTCGACATCGAGTGGCGCTACCTCTCTCTCGAACAGATTAATTCTAAAGAGGAAGATGACTGGAAGATCTGGGAGCAGCCGGCGAACTATCCGATGCGCAGTCGCTGGGCGTTCCGTGGAGCCGAGGCTGCCCGGAAGCAGGGGAAAGACGCGTTCGAGCGCTATCACCTGAACATTTTGAAGGCCCGCCACGTCGATCAGAAAGAGCTTACCGACGAAGACACGGTCTTCGAGGCTGCCAAAGAGGCAGGGCTCGACATGGATCAGTTCCGGGCCGATTTCGATGCGGCCACCATCGACAAGGTCGGAGCGGACCACGAGGAGGGTGTCGACAAATTCGGCATCTTCGGGACCCCGACGATCGTCATCGATGGGGAGCACGCCGGATACCTCAAGATGCGGCCACTTCCAGCCGATGACGAGCTCGGTGCGACCTGGCAACAGGTGAAGTCGATGATCGCCGGTCGCCCAGAGATCGGTGAGATCAAGCGGCCAGTTCCACGCAAGTAATCCCGTTTCAGCATCAATGCTGCGACCGGTTGGTCGTTTCGTCCCCCTGGGCGGAACGACCAACCCATGTTCCGGGCCAAACAACGGCAGCTATCCTGCGTTCTTCAGCAACGTCGGTAGCACAGATACCGGCATATTTGCGATACTCACCAGAAGGCACGACGTTCGCTGAACGCAATCCATTCACCGCTGGCCAGCTGTCGCTCTCGGCAGGTCTGATCATCGCAATCAACCTGGCGGAGTCTCAGTCACCGGATCGTCCCACCACACGCCGCACCAACGGGCACCCATTGCCCCGGAGGAAGTGACACTGCATGGAAGCTTCAATTCGTCTCGGACACATTCGCGGCATTCCCATTGGGCTGCACTACTCCTGGTTTATCGTTTTCGGTCTTCTCACCTACTTTCTCTCCATGCCGGGCGGTTTCCTGCAGCAGTTCTTCCCCGGCTGGCAGACCCCTACCTACTGGATCATTGCGGCAACTTCCAGTCTGTTGCTCTTCACTTCGGTGTTGCTTCATGAGTTGGGACACGCCTTTACAGCTCAGTACAAAGGGATTCCCGTCAAGAGCATCACCCTGTTCATCTTTGGTGGTGTGGCAAGCATCTCGCAGGACAGTGAGACCGCACGGGATGAGTTCGCGATCGCCATCATGGGGCCAGTGGTCAGTGTTGGGATTGCGATCGTTTCTGGCGTTGCCTTTCTCCTCGTTAGCCCGTTCCAGGAACAACTCGCGGCGATCTTCGCGTATCTGGCCCTGGTCAACACCGTTCTGGTGATCTTCAACATGATTCCCGGGTTTCCGCTGGACGGTGGCCGGGTCTTCCGGGCATTCCTCTGGGGCTGGACCGGGAGTGTCGAGAAGGCGACTCGCTGGGCTTCGATGGTCGGGGTGATGATCGGCTACGCCTTCATCATTCTCGGCATCTTCATGGTGTTCGTGGTGCTGTTTACCGGTATCTGGCTGATTCTCATTGGCTGGTTCCTGCAGAACGCCGCAGACCAGGCCTACAAGCAGATGCAGGTGCAGCGAACCTTCGAGGGTATCCGGGTACGCCAACTGATGGAGCCGAATCCGGTCACGATCAGCGCCTATTCCACGATCGAGGATCTGGTCGATCGCTACATGCTCGGTCGCAACCTGCGAGGGCTTCCGGTGGTTGACGAAGGCATTCTGGCCGGGATCATCACGTTGAACGACATCAAGACCACCCCGCGCGAGCAGTGGTCACACTATCGCGTGCTGGATCGGATGACGCCGCGAGACAAACTGATCACGGCCGAACCCGACACCGATCTCGACGACGTGCTGAAGATGATGTCCGAGCAGGATTTCCATCAGATTCCGGTGCTGGAGAACGGTGCCGTTGTCGGGCTGCTGACACGGGGACAGATCATCCGCTTCCTGCAGCTGCGACAATCGCTCCCTGATTTCACACCGCGGGTGCAACAACTTGAGCAGCATCCTCCTGCCACGCAACCCGTTCAGCCGGACACAGAGTCCACTGAGCGATCGGCCGACAGTGATCCTCATACGCCACCGGACGAACATCCCCGACCAGAGCAGCAACGCACCCATAGCGACTGAGCAATCGCGGCACCGGCCATCAGATCAGACCGGTGCCGCTGGTTTCGCCAGCGGAGTGCGTCTGGCAATGTGCTCCGGCAAGAGCACCACGATCACCAGCGCCACCACCAGCAGGATTCCAGTGATCCCGAGCGCCGTCGGGATCCCGACCACATCAGCCATCATGCCGGTAATCGGCACCCCGATACCACCAGTCACGAACCCGATACCGAGAATGAACCCGGACGCCATTCCAGCCCGACCTCGGACCATTCCCTGAGCCATCACCAGCGTCACCGAAATCGACATGTCTACCAGGAACCCGAGCAACGCGCCGGTGAGCAAAGCCCACGGACCCGGGAAGAACAGGAACACGTAGAGCGCGGGTAAGCTCAGCAGCAGTGAATAGAAGAGAACCTGCCTCTGACCGAGCCGATCAGCCAGCACGCCGCCCGCAATGGTGCCCAGTGCCCCGATTCCGAGCATAGCGGTCACAAGAATCCCGTAGAAACTCGCACTGTAGCCGAG
>SLFF01000030.1 GCA_007124395.1 Thermomicrobiaceae bacterium
CACTGCCAACCAAAAAACAGGTAGGTAACACACTGTTGAACAGAATTCCCGACTTAGACAGCGAAAATACAGCGTCTTCTTTGCTACTGCGAAAGCGCTATTCGGTACTCGTTGATCTCCTGGTCGGTCATCGCGATGAGATCTTCAGGGTCTGATCCCGAGAAAACGGTACCGATCGAGAAGATGTAAGCCCGCTGTTGCTGCATCACCGGGGCACGTACCACCGCGGCGCTTTCCGTAACGATAGTCTGACTGTGTCCGTTGAGATCAATCCACCCCATCGGCGCCGAGAACCATCCGCGATCGACCTGTTCGCGGTCGTGAATGAACTCGAAGGCTTCGTCGACAGGCATGCCGCTGGACTCGACGATCGGGTGCAGGGCTCCAAGTAGATCGAAGATGGTCTGGCGCTCTTCCAGCTCTCCCCGTACGTTCGAATAGAGGTGATGAACGTGCCTGGTGCTCCGGAGTTCTGGCTCGTCGGAAGCTTCCACATTGGCGAGCGTCGAGTCCATCGCCTCATACAGATGATCGACACAGAGTTCGTGGTGTTCGACCTCTTCGGGCGTGTTGAGGAGTTGCTCGGCGAGCGCACTATCCAGATCGGAATCATCGCCGCGACGAGTCAGCCCTTTTCTCGTCTCCGCGATGATCTGCTGATTATCCTGCTGTATCAGATAGCCGCTACTTCGACCGATAAACGTCGATCCATGACGGCCGACCGCGACCAGTACATCCTCCGGATAGCCTTGAGCCAGATACGAAATCGCTCGTCGAATCCGGTAGAGGCCGCCCGTCGTCAGCTTGCGTCGTCGAGCGATGTTCAGGACATCGAACTCACCACGTTGCACGGCCGATTCTGCACGGGTGACGGCTCTGACGAATGATCGCAACTCGGATGCGTTGGTGTCGTCTGGCTCGACCTCATCGATGATGAGGTTGTGCTCGGAAAGTGGCTGCACAGCGTCCACCAGCGACGAGTTGAACTCTTCAGCCGCCTTGATCAGAGCGTCCGGCTGGACAGCAGCGCTCGCCAGCGTGTTCTGAATCAGCACACAACGGTCTCCGTCACAGACTACGGTCATGCGTGGAGTCAGCAGGTAGGTGGACGGAAACCCTTGCCAGACCAGACGATCCTGGGTGTAACGCGGATCGAACGAGAAGCCAGCGTGGAGGATCGGGCCATACTGGTCGGTTCCCGTATCGTCCTTGACCGTTGCCGAGCCGGCCGTCTGGCTGAAGTTGCGACCCGACTCCTGAAACCGAACGTTGCGCGGCGGTGTGGTCCCGGTAAGGATTCCGAGGCTGACAATCGATCGTCCGGAATCCGGACAGCGCCAGTACCATCGATCTGATGTGACCGATTCAGCTGCAACGAAGAGATCGACTGGATCGACTGGGTCTATATCCTGTGCGTGGCTTGCCAATACTTCTGCACCGATTGACTGAGCTTTCCTGGCGGCCGACTCCGTCAGTTCCCGAAGGACCGAAACGTCTGGTTTCTCCATGGGTTACCCCGTGTTCTGATCTTGCCGAGTAAGTATCCGTGGTTGTCGCGGTCAGCATACCAATCCGCCCGGCAACTGCAACGGCTGCCGGGCGGATTGATACGCGCGTGGCTCCAAAATTGGAACGCAATCAGCTGTCGGACGCTGAAACGGCGCCGGAATTGTCAAGCTTCGGCACGCCGGTCAGTTTCAACTCTCTGGCCCGATGGCATCGGACGAAGTGCCCGGGTTCGACCTCTTCGAATACGGGAGACTCCTGTTTGCAGATGTCTTTGGCGTGTGGACACCGTGGGTGAAAGTAGCAACCACTTGGTGGGGCGGCGGGGTTTGCGACCTCGCCTTGCAGCCGTGCCCGTATGCCCCGTTTTCGCGGGTCAGGAGCTGGAATCGCCGCCATCAGTGATGATGTATACGGGTGTTTCGGGTGGTGAAAGAGTGCCTCGGTTTCGGCGAACTCCACGAGTTGACCAACGTACATCACCGCAACGCGATCACTGATGTGCTTCACCACGCTGAGATCGTGGGCAACGAAGAGGTAGGTTAGCCCAAGCTCGTTCTGCAGGCGCATCAACAGGTTCAGAATCTGTGCCTGCACCGAGACATCCAGCGCCGAGACCGGCTCATCGGCCACGATCAGGCGCGGGTTCAGCGCCAATGCTCTGGCGATCCCGACGCGCTGTCGCTGGCCCCCACTGAAGGCATGAGGGAACCGGCTGAGAAACTCCGGTCGAAGTCCGACAAGTTTCAGCAGCTCGGCTGCACGGTCTTCACGTTCTCTCCGGTTGCCGACCCCATTGACCAGCAGTGGTTCCCCGATGATGTCCAGCAGGGTCATTCGGGGATTCAGCGATGAGAACGGATCCTGAAAGATCATCTGCATCTCGCGGCGAACCGGTCGCAACTGGCTCCGGTTGGCTCTGGCCAGATCGATAACCCGGCCATCTTTCTGATGAAAGAGCATCTCGCCGGATGATGGCGTCATTGCCCGGAGAATACAGCGGGACGTTGTGGTCTTGCCGCAGCCACTTTCCCCGACAAGGGAGAGCGTTTCGCCGCTTCGAACCCGGAACGTTACATCGTCGACCGCCCTGACCTGTCCAACCTCTCGCTTCAGGAATCCCTTTTTGATCGGGAAGAACTTCTTGAGGCTGTTGACCTCCAGGATGGTATCCCCGATCACCCGTGTGTCGCCGGACGAAGTTGTTATCTGCTGATTTGCGCTCACTGACTGGCGTCCTTTCCGGCGGTTGCTTCTTCCCGGTCGATGCGTACGGCCCCCTCGGTGTAGAGGAAGCAGCGCACATGTTGTCCGGTGGGACTGACCAGGGTTTCCGGTTCGTGGACATCACAGGTGCCGGGCATGAATTCCGGACATCGAGGATGAAACGGGCACCCGGCGGGTCGGTTATACGGATGAGGAATCGAGCCAGAAATCGTGGGCAACTCGACCCGCGATGGCTGGTAGATATTGGGAATCGACTGGAGGAGCGCTTTGGTATACGGGTGCTTGGGCTCGTAGAAGATCTCGTCGACTGTCCCCTTCTCCGCAACCTGGCCCAGGTACATCACCACTACGTCGTCCGCCATTTCAGCGATGACCCCGAGATTGTGAGTGATGAGCATGA
>SLFF01000247.1 GCA_007124395.1 Thermomicrobiaceae bacterium
CGAGCTCCTGCGCGGGATTGCCAGCGCCGGGAAGATCGATGGCATCCTGCTCGGCCTGCACGGGGCAATGGTGGCGGAGCATCAGCCAGATGCCGATGGGTATATCCTGCGCTCGATCCGGGAACAGGTGGGCAAGCGCGTTCCGATCGTCGCCACGCTCGATCTCCACGCCAACATCAGTCAGGAGATGGTGGACCATGCCGACCTGCTGATCGGCTTCGATACCTACCCCCACATCGATCAGCGGGAGCGTGCCCGTGAGGCGGGATCGTCAATCATCCGGATTATCAACGGAGAGATAACGCCTTCGGCCTCACTGGTGAAACCACCGATGATGCCGACATCGCAGAACATGGCGACAACCGGTGACCCGATGGCCGCGATTCTGGAGCGCGCCTTCCGGATCGAAGAGGCCCCGGAAGTGCTCAACGTCACTGTGGCTGGCGGGTTCCCCCCGGCTGACGTCCCGGAGTGTGGCTTCAGCGTCATCGTGACCACTGATAATGATCCAGCGCTCGCCGAAACCCTGTCCTGGGACCTGGCGAACTTCGCCTGGAAGCAGCGGGATGGCTTCCTCGGTGGCGTCTCGACATGGGACGAGGCGGCCGCAGCCCTGCGCAGTATCGAGACCGGCCCACTGGTGCTGGTCGACATCGGGGATAACCCCTGGACCGGTGGCCCGGGCGACAGCGTGGAACTGCTCCGTTTCCTGCTCAAACAGCAGGTCCGGTCAGCCGCGGTCGCTCTGGTGAAAGACCCGGAATCGGTCGAGGTCTGCCGGCAGGCTGGTGTCGGGTCACCGGTAGAGCTGATACTCGGCGGGAAGATCGATGACCTGCACGGCCGCTCGCTCGAGGCCAGTGGCTATGTGCAGACGCTCTCCGATGGCAAGTATGTAAATCGGGGACCGATGCATGCGGGCGTACAGGTGGATCTCGGGCCGTCGGCGGTTGTCCGGATCGATGGTGTTCAGGTGCTGATTTCCGAGCGCGCCGAGACCCCGATCGATCTCAACATCTTCCGTCGTCACGGAATCGAACCGACAGAGATGCGGATCCTCGGCATTAAAGGAAAAGGTCACTTCCGGGCGTCATATGAGCCGATCGCCGAACGGGTCATGCTCGTTGAAGGGCCAGGCATCACCGGTGCCGATCTCTCCCGACTGACGTTCTCCCACGTTCGTCGCCCGATGTGGCCGCTCGATCCGGATGCCACGTTCGAGCGTGAGATCGGTTGATCGCCAGCAGCGACGGGCGATGTGTCAGGTGGTATAGAATGGTGACTTCCGGTTCCCCGGGAACCGGGGTTGCATAATTGCGCGATTTGTTCGTCTCAGACTGGGGCTTTGCGGAGAAGCTATGACACCGCCGTCAAACGACCACGATTCCACACTCAACCAGACGGTGAACGACAGTCACGCTGAGTCGTCGCTCCGCTCATTGCTCGAACTGGTTGAGCAATCACTGGATGGCCCCCACGCGCTTCTGGTGCTCCCGAATTCTGACGAGTCAGCGCGGATCGTCGACAACCAGACGCTCAACCTGACCGATGTCTGCCGTGAGCGATTGATCGCGGCAATTCAGGGGTCAGATATCTCCACCGCCACCGAACTCGATCTCTCTACGGTTGTGACAGACACGCTTATCTTCGAGGGAGATCAGCCGAACATTCGCTGGATGGCAGCCGCACTGGAAAACGGTGGAGCGCTGGTCGCCTGTGCTGAAGAGCCGTGGGAACCAGGCGATCGCGAACACGCAACACTCCTCGGATTTGCCCGGCTGATCAGCCAGTACAAAGCCTCAACCACCGCATCTTCGATCTCGGATCATGCCCGGCTCAGGGATCTGATTGCCGAGTCTGCGCGGGACGGCGTTATCGGTATCGATACAGACGGCCGTTGCCGCTACATCAATCAGGCTGGCGCAGACTTGATCGGCAGTGATCCCGATGATGTCATCAGTATGCCGGTCTCCAGCCTCTTCCACTTGCCTGAATCTGCAGATCAGAACGATCTGCTCGCTGCGGCTGAGCGCGAGGCGACCGAATTTCATGAAGTGCAACTGAATCGCCCAGATGGTGTGTCGTTTCCGGTCGAGCTGACAGTGGTGCCGAATGTCGAAGCCTCGGGCGAGGTGAATGGGGCGGTGGTCCGGTTTGCCGACCTCCGGGATCAGAAAGCTGCCGTGGTTGCCGTTGAGCAGAGCGAGGCGCGCCACCAGGCATTCCTGGAAATGACGCTCGACTCGATCGTCACCATTAGCCAGCAGGGGCGGATTCTCGAGTTCAACCTTGCCGCCGAGGAGACGTTCCGGTGCTTTGCCAGTGAAGTCATTGGCAGAGACATTACCGAGACCCTGATTCACGAGCACTGGCACGAGTGGTGGACCGCATCGTTTCAATCATTCTCCCGGGATGGTGGTGGGCCGCTGAACGGACGTCGGGTGCAGATTACGGCTATACGACGGGACGGCTCCGATTTTCCGGCAGAGTTCACCCTCACCCGTATCCCGCTTCGCGATAGCTGGGTCTACACGCTCTATATTCACGACCTGACCGAGGAGAAGTGGAACGATCGTCGCCGGAGCACCCGCTATGCGGTGACGCATATCCTGGCGGAGACTGAATCCCCAAGGGCTGCGCTCCCCGATGTGCTGGCAGCTGTCTGTGAAGGCCTGGAGTGGGACTGGGCTGCCTGCTGGGCACGTCAGCCGGGCTCTAACGAGATGAAGCTCGATCTGACCTGGAATGTGGGTCAGGATTCAGTACATCCGCTGGAAGCTGCCAGCGAGGAGAACGGGTTCGGCCCCGGCTATGGCTTTCTGGGACAGATCTGGACCCGGCAGACCGCTGACTGGATCGAAGACATACTGGAGCCGAACCCGTACCGTCGGAGCGAGAGCGCGCTCGAATCCGGATTCAGAACCGTGGCGGCGATGCCGATTATCGGACGCAACGAGATCATCGGCATTATCGAATTCCATAGCCGGCAACGGCGTGAACGTGATCCGGAAATGCTGCGGATGTTCGATTCGCTCGGCAGCCAGATCGGGCAGTTCATTGAGCGTAAACAGGTCGAGGAAGAGCGGGTACAGATTCTTGCCCGGGAACAATCGGCCCGTGCCGAAGCCGAA
>SLFF01000185.1 GCA_007124395.1 Thermomicrobiaceae bacterium
CAGGCAATGGTATGGGCGACCTGGTACAAGTGATTCTAAGCTGAATTGTCGAACATCGTTGCGTTAGGACGGATGATTTCACTATGGTTGTTCCTGAACCTGTTGAGTGAACAGTCTTTCTCGATGTCTTTGCGGACTGCATCAAGGGATCCTGATCGACCAGGCTGGCGCTCTGCACGTCCAGAGCGCCAGTTGGCATCACTATCCCGGTACGCGACCGTCTGGAGGCGCTCCTGATGTCCATCCAGCACCTGAATGAAGACAAGCGCGATGCCTTACTGGAGGCTGCGCGGGAGGTTGCCGGCCGGGCTTATGCTCCGTACTCCAATTTCTTTGTCGGAGCGGCGCTATTGACTGAGGACGGGACGGTTTACCGGGGATGCAACGTGGAGAATGCATCCTTCGGATTGACCAACTGTGCCGAGCGCACCGCGATCTTCGCTGCGGTGGCTGGTCTTGGCGCTGATCAGCTCTCGATCCGGGCTATCGCGGTGGCAACGGCGCACGGTCAACCCGCGGCCCCGTGTGGTGCCTGCCGGCAAGTGATCTTCGAGTTCAATCCGGATGCACAGGTTTTCTTTTTCGGCGACAATGGGATGGTCTCGACAACTGCGCGCGAGTTGCTGCCCTATGGGTTCAGGCTCTGAGGTTGAACGACTTGCGGGAATCACCCGAGGAGGCTCGATGAGCAGCGAAAAACCCGGCCCGGACGCAGCGAAGGTCGCATCAACGCTTAGCAAATACGCCATGGCCGCAACCCAGGTTCCGGACCTGCTCAATGCCCCGATGCGTGGATGCGATCTGATCAGTCACGCGCCAGATATCGAAGTGTTGTCCCACTGGGCGCTGTTCAATCCGATGGGGCCGACGATCAAAGCCGTCTTCACCGCCGCCGTGCCGGATGAGGATCGACTGTTGCTGGGCCACTGCATGATCAATCCGTTCCAGTCCGAGCATGTGGTCTGTGGGATGTTCGAAGGAAATCGAGAATCAGCGTCGGAGAGAGCCCGCGAATACATCATCGAATTCTTCAACCGGAATGGTTCGCCGCCGTTTCCGTTTCTTCAGCACTTGCCAACGCTGATCTGGCCGAACAGTCAGGGCATGTTCTCTGTGCCGGAATGCGCCACGCTGCTTCATCGCTCCCTGGTGCATGTAAAGCCGGAGGATCTGGACGAACTCGCCACGCGTTTGCAGACCATGCGCGGGCAACCGTGGCAGCGGAACCCACCCAAGTCGTTCTTCGGGGTCGATCAGGAGGCCGAGACGGAACCCTTCGAGGGTGCCTGGCCACCACCCTGGGAGACGTATCAGAACTGGTTGCTGACGGTGATGAACGTCGAACATTGCAAGGCTGAAATCCCACACGTCGGAGCAGCCTGGAACGGTGCGATCACCTTTCAGGGCAACATGGGGAATCAGGAGATGGCCGATCAGGCGATGAGCTGGGAGACTGCCCAGCTGTTCATGCGGCGGATGCTCTCGCACGCGATCGGATCAGTGTCATCGAGCGGCACAAAGCCTCCTGAATAGACCGGCACAAGGCATGATGAATCAGCGGCAAGCGGAATTCTGCAGAGTTGAGGGTCTACGGTGATCGATGACGACACAACACGGAACGCTGCCGAGGTGGTGAGTTCGCTGACGGTGGACGCGCTGGTGCAGGATCTCGCTCAGCGGCTGGCTCCGCTGGTGCGTGAGGTTCCGAATCCGTGTCTGATCGGCATTCAGCGCCGTGGCGACGTGCTGGCCAGGCGAATCTGCGACCTGCTCAATCGCGAGCTTGAGATCGATCTGCCCCTCGGAACGCTGGACATCACCCTCTACCGTGATGATTTCGACAGCCTTACTCGAACACCGGTTGTTGGCCAGACCGATATCCCGTTTGCGATCGATGACCGGACAATCATTCTGGTGGATGATGTGCTCTACACCGGCCGGACGATCCGGGCAGCGATGGATGAGATCCTCGAGTTCGGTCGTGCCGGGCGGGTCATTCTGGCGGTGCTGGTGGATCGTGGCTGGCGGGAGTTGCCGATCGCGGCCGATTTCGCTGGACAGGTGCTGACCACTGAGTACGCCGACGTCGTGCAGGTCCGTGTAAGCGAGATCGACGGACACGACGAGGTCCGCTTCATCTCCGCCGGAGAGCGTGATGCCAATGTCGATTGACTCCGCCATTCCGCCAGCAGCGGTTGATCCAGCCAGGATTCTGGCAACGCTGCAGGCATTTGCCCGGATTGGCTATCAACCGGGCGGCCGGATGCTCAGACTCGCCTTTACCCAGGACGATCTTCGCGCCCGGCAATTGCTACTCCATCTCATGAGCCAGTCCGGTCTGGAGACCCGTGTCGATGAGTTCGGCAACGTCTTCGGCCGCCTGTCGGCACCCGGAGAGGCCGACACCCGACCACCCGTGTTGATCGGCTCGCATCTCGATACGGTCATCGACGGAGGTCGCTTCGATGGCTCACTCGGTGTCACCGCAGCGCTGGAAGCCGTTGCGCTCTTGAAAGATCATGCGGAGTCGCTGGAACGTCCGGTCGAAGTGGTGTCGTTTGCGGCTGAAGAGTCCAGCCGATTCGGGCGCGGAACGCTCGGCAGCGCCATTGTCGCCGGTGTCTGGCAGCCAGACGAGATCATGCACTTGCAGGATGTTGACGGGCGCACACTGGGGGCGGTGTTGCAACGTATCGGCCTCGATCCGGCGCGGGTTGGTGATGCCCGCCGCGATCCCGGCGCGTATGCGGCGTTTCTGGAGATCCACATCGAGCAGGGACGCGTGCTGGAGGAATCCGAGAAGCAGGTCGGCATCGTCTCCGCGATCGCCGCTCCCACCCGCTTTCGCCTGACGCTCACCGGGCAGGCCGATCACTCTGGTGCAACGCCGATGACGCTTCGGCGGGATGCACTGGCCGGTGCGGCCGAGGTGATTCTGGCGGTGGAGCGGTTGTCGAAGACCCGCGAGAGCGTGGTCGGTACCGTGGGGACAATTCAGGCTGAACCAGGCGCGATCAACATCGTTCCGGGACGCGCACGGCTCAGTATCGACATTCGGGCGACGTCGTCGGAGAACAAACGGGCGGTCGTCGATGCGCTCACCGAGGAGATCGAGCGGATTACCCG
>SLFF01000454.1 GCA_007124395.1 Thermomicrobiaceae bacterium
ACCGCGTATTTCACACTCTGTGAACCATTGCACAACCCCGGCTCCGGGGACATTCGTCTGCATCAACGGTTATAGCATCTGCGGGAGTGTAGCATGCTCGGGAAACAGGGGTCAACGATCTGTGATCCGAGCTTGCCGTACCGGTGTTTATCTACTCTGGCATCCAGCTCGCTACGTTCCCGCGATTGCGCAATAGAATAGCTGTTGGATCATTATCGTGCAACCGTGGCCCGATTGCCACAAGCTGATTCGGAAACACCAGCGGAAGCGCTGGCAGGTCCTGTAGCACGATCTCCTGCACTTCTGCGTAGTTATTCCGGCGACTATTCTGGTCGACGTTGGTCAATGCCGTATCCAGCAGGCGATCGACATCCTCGTTGACGTAGCTGCCCAGGTTGAATGCGTTGGAGATCGAATCCGACGACCACACCGGGTGTTGATCCGGATCGATATCCCAGCGGTATCCAAACAGCAACGCATCGAACTCCCGGGTGTTCGTTATCCGGTCCCGGACGTCACCCCAGGTCTCGAAGGTTACGCTGGCGTCGATGCCGATCTCTCTCCACTGCTCCACGAGCCATTCGGCGATCTCCCGCCGGACCTGATTGTCTCCGTTGGCGACCAGGTCGAACTGGAGTGGCTGACCATCTCGCTGGCGAATCCCGTCTTCACCAACTCCCCAGCCAGCATTATCCAGAATCTGGCGGGCTTGCTCCGAATCGTAGTCGTAAAGCGTTTGCGGTTCGGTGGCAGCCCACGATGCTGGAGGAACGGTCCCGTGAGCGACATCTGCATGTCCGCGCCAGACTTGCTCTACCAGTGCGTCGCGGTCCAGCGCATACATCAACGCTCTCCGGACGTCGGCCTCCTGAAATGTTGCCGTCTGACCGATATCGAGCTGCAACACCACGCTGATCATCTCGTAGCCCGGCATGCTGACCAGTTCGACGTCGGACAGCGCGTCTACATCGTCATACAGGGCGGGGTCGATCCGTGCCCAGTCGATCATCTGCTGGTCGATCTGCTCCAGCAATGTTTCTGCGTCTGGAGCGACCCGGTAGATATAGCGATCGAACTGCGGTGACTGGCGAAAATGCTGACGATTGGCCTCGAAAACGATCTGATCGCCCCGGGTCCAGAAGGCAAACTCGAACGGGCCGGTTCCCACTGCGGAACTGACGCCGAACGGATGGGCCACCAGCTCGTCAGGTTGCACGTTCATCAGGATATGTTGTGGGACGATGCCGAATGTCGCGATCGTGCTGAGAAACGGCGAATATGGCGATATCAGGCGTACCTCGACGGTGCGGGTATCAAGTGCTTCCACCGCGGTGATGCGTTCGACCACGCGAGAGTACCGGGGTGAGCGTGTCCGGAAGTCCATGATCAGTTCGAAGGTGAACTCGACGTCCTGGGCCGTAACCGGCTGCCCGTCATGCCAGGTTGCGTCTTCCCGGATCGTGAACGAGTAGGCGGTCTCGTCCTCGTTGACCTCCCAGTCTTCTGCCAGATCGGGAGCCGCGTCTCCGGTATCCGGGTCGATTCTGGTCAACCCACTGAAGACGAGCCCGCTGAGTTCTTCTGCCAGTGGATCATCGACCAGCACCGGATTGAGGGTGCGCGGTTCCTGGAGCCCGCCTTCGACGATCTCCACCGGTTCTGGCCCCAGGTCGGCATCACCGTTGGTGTCGATCTGGAAGGCCTCGTCGGGCACTTGCTGTTGAAGCTCTCCCGGCGGAGGGCTCTCGGTATCTGCGGGTTCGGAGACTGGTTCAGACTGCTCTGATGGGGCGGATGGTTCGGAGAGCCCGTCATCGTCGGAGAAACCGGGGATGGAACAGCCGCTGACAAGGAGCGAGAACGCCAGCAGAAGTGGGATCGCCAGCCAGGGTGCTGATCGGGAAATAGTGAAATCCGGACGGGGAAATGCAAACAATGGAGCGTTACCTCCCGGGTGGATTCGACGTGGAATCGTCGGAACGTGCTGTTGCAGAGTATACGAGCCAGCATTGATCACTGGCAGGAAAAAACGGGCGAGCACATCGCTCGCCCGTCTCCGAAATCATCGCGGGGTTTGCCTATCCGGCTCGATCTAGCCGATCGGCACGTGCGTGACGTAATGACTGTAGGCGTTGTCATGGCCACGCACGGTGTTGAAGTAGATCTCCTGCAGTTTCTCCGTGATCGGGCCGCGCTGACCATCAGCGATCTGCCGGCCGTCGATAGTTCCGGCCGCGGCAATCTGGACGCCGGTGCCGCAGAGGAAGACCTCATCGGCGATATAGAGCTCGCTGCGGTCGATAGCCCGCTCTTCGATGGGAATACCCTCATCGCGGGCAAACTCCACCAGTGATCGACGGGTGATGCCTTCCAGAATGTCGGCCGTTACCGGAGCTGTGATCAGCGTGCCGTTGCGAACGATGAACAGGTTGGCACCGGAGCCCTCGGAGACCTTGCCGTCCCGGTTCAGCATGATCGCGTCGTGGCAGCCAGCCTCGGTTGCCTGATCCTTGGCCAGTGCGGAGTTGATGTAGCCGCCGGAGAACTTTCCACGACTCGGGATGATGTTGTCTTCGATGCGCTGCCACGAGGACACCATCAGCTTGAGTGGGGCGCTCATGTCGACATAATCATCCAGCGGGATCATGTAGATCGCCAGATCGTCGCGAATATCGGTGAGTGCCGGGGAGAGTACGATGCCGGCCTTGTAGATCAACGGCCGGATGTAGACGTTGCGATCCGGTGCGTTCTTCTTGACCAGATCGATAAGAATCTGCTGGACCTCGTCCGGACTCCATGGCAGATCTGCCCGGAGCATCTGCCCCGATTGCAGCAACCGCCTGACATGGTCTGGCAATCGGAAGATGTTGATACCCGAGCCACTGTGATCCAGATAGCCGCGGATTCCGGCAAATGCGCCGGTTCCGTACTGCAGGGCATGGGTGGCAATGCTTACCTTGGCCTCCTCGTGAGGCACGATGTTCCCATTGTGAAATGCGTACGGCATCAGTGTAATGTCCATTTTCGCCTCCAGCGCATTACTCATTCGGTCGTGAGTCCTTCCATCCCGCTTAGCCGGCTACCGGCGAACTCCGTTCAGCACAGTCTGTG
>SLFF01000164.1 GCA_007124395.1 Thermomicrobiaceae bacterium
AAGAAGATACGCTCCTCGGCATGATTTATGTGGGATACCCGGCAACCGAACCGGCAGAACGCAGTCGGACTCCCGTGGACCAGGTAACGACCTGGTGGGGTAGCTAGTGCTGTCAACTTCGTAATCCTGATTACCGCGGGGACAGGCTGGCACTGCTAGTGTGGTGGGAGACCGATCAAAGACCGGTCGGCAATCAGAATCGATCATCACCCTGAGGAGCTAGCCTGTGACTGCGCAGCACTACGACGCAATCGTTATCGGAGCCGGACAATCTGGCGGCCCGCTAACCGGAGACCTGACAGCCAACGGCTACAAGACCGCACTGGTGGAGCGATCCCGCCTCGGAGGCACCTGTGTGAACTGGGGCTGCACCCCCACCAAGACGATGGTCGGCAGTGCCCGGGTTGCCCACATGGCCCGCCGGGCGGCCGACTATGGCGTACACACCGGGAACGTCACTGTTGACCTCGAGACGGTGCGCCAGCGAAAGCGCGACATCGTCACCATGTTCCACGATGGCAGCAGCAACGCGATCCACAGCACCGAAAACCTCGATGTCTATATGGGGAGCGCCCGGTTCATCGATAGGCAGACGATCGAGGTCGAACTCAACGACGGCGGAACCCGACGACTGACTGCCGAGCGGATCTTCATCAATACCGGAACGGAACCGGTGGTCCCCGATGTTCCCGGCCTCGATTCCACCCCATACCTCACCTCCACATCGATCATGGAACTGGGCAAAGTGCCCGATCATCTGATCATCATCGGGGGCGGCTACATCGGGCTGGAGTTCGGCCAGATGTTCCGCCGGTTCGGCGCCGAAGTCACGATCGTCAATCGCGGCGATCGACTGGTCTCCCGTGAAGAACCGGAGATCTCCGAGGTTGTGCAGGAGATCCTCGAAGCGGATGGCATTCAGGTGCTGCTCGATAGCTCGCTGGAGTCCGTATCCGGGACTGAAGGAAGCATTCGCGCATCGATCTCCAGGAAGGGTCAGACCCAGTCCCACGACCTGTCCGGATCACACATCCTGATCGCGGCCGGGCGCACACCTTCGACGGCAGATCTCGACCTCGGGAAGGCCGGGGTGGAGACCGACGATCGCGGGGCCGTCGTGGTCAACGGTCGACTGGAAACCAGCACGCCCGGAATCTGGGCCATCGGCGATGTCAAGGGTGGTCCAGCCTTCACCCACATCTCGTTCGATGACGGCCGGATCCTGAAGCAGAATCTGTTTGGCGATGGTGATGGATCGATCGACGGCCGGGTCGTGCCCTACGTGGTGTTCATCGATCCCGAGCTGGCCCGGGTAGGTCTTTCCGAGCAGGAAGCCCGGCAACAGGGGTATGAGGTGAGCGTGGCGAGCATGCCGATGACCAGCGTCGCCCGGGCACTGGAAACCGACGAGACCCGGGGCCTGATGAAAGCGGTCATCGACGCGCAGACCAGCCAGATTCTCGGGGCTACCGTGTTGGGCATCGCCGGTGGCGAGATCATGTCGATCATCCACCTGGCGATGCTCACGGGGACCCCGTACCAGACCCTGCGGGACGCCCCGTTTGCACATCCAACCGTTGCCGAAGCATTGAACAACCTGTTTTCGCAGGTCGAGTAATGGGATTGAAGCGTCCCCACCGGTGAACCGAATCCCGGGACACGCGGACCGTTCGCCTGTCCCGGGACATCGTTCAAATAACGGAAATGTGCGGCCTAGATCTCACCCACGCGATCCGGCCAGTCATTCAGGAACAGCGTCAACACCTGTGCCCGCCGGACGACCGACGACAGCACGATGAACTCCCGGTCCGAGTGGGCACCATCTCCCTCGACACCCATCCCGTCCATCAGCAGGGTGTACTGACCGGTGACGTTGCCATCTGAGCCACCACCGGTCACCACCGACGGCAGATCCAGACCGAGCTTCTTGCCAGCGTCCTTCACCACGCCAAAGAGCTTTTCGTTGCGCTCGCTGTGTTCGACTGGCGGGAACATCATCCCACCGGAGAGCTCTGTCGTCGTGTCAGGCACGAACTGCATATCGACGATTTCCTGGAATCGCGCCTCGGCCTTCTCTCGCTCCGCATGGGTATAGACGCGCAGGTCGAACTCACATTCGGCCTGCTCGGCGACCACATTCGGCCGCATTCCACCCCGGATCACCCCGACGTTGACGGTGGTGCCGGTATCGAAGTTGATCAGTTCATGAAGCCGGATGATCTTCTGGGACAGCTCTTCAACGGCACTGCGGCCCTTCTCCGGAGCGCCGCCGGAGTGCGCAGCCCGGCCATGGACCGTCATCGTGTAGAGCCCGGCACCCTTGCGCTGGAACGTGTATTCTCCACCGGCACGGGCTGGTTCCAGGATGCAGGACGTGTCGGCCTTCTTCGCTTCCTCGGCAATGATCGGACTCGATGTCGGAGAAAGCACCTCTTCGTCGCTGTTGAAGATGACGGTGAGGTTCACCTCGTTCCAGACCTTCGCGCTGGCTTCCTTGAGTGCGGTCAGCGCCGCCAGTAGAACAACCAGGCCACCCTTCATGTCGTAGACACCCGGGCCAGTGGCTCGATCTCCATCGATCGTGAACGGTCGCTCGGCCACCGTTCCGGCGGGGAACACCGTATCGAAGTGGCCAACGAAGAGCAGGCTGAGATCGCCCGTTCCGGGCTTGCGGGCCACGACGTGAGCCCCGACCTTCTCCTGTGGCACCTGCTCGACATCGAAGCCGAGATCGCCGATCGCCTTCGTCAGAATATCGCTACAGCGGTCTGACTCGTCCTTGTTCCAGGTACCGGAATCGCAATTCACCAGTTGTTCGAGCAGGCCGATCCAGTGCTGCTCCCGGGCAGCGATCGACTCGATCATCTTCTGTTCGTCTGGAGTCATCGAGAAGGTTCCCTTCTGCTTGCGGATGCACGCTCGTTCTCATCAGAACGCATCCTAGCAGGGGTCAGGGAACTGGGCGAGTGACGATGTCACGATCAGCGACTGATATGCCCGGTCAGATGCTCCCACTCCTGGGGATCGTAGTCCAGTTCCTGAGGTACGCCCAGTCGAACCAGCATTTGTCGTACACCGCCCCGCTGGAACCACCGCAGCGCTGCAGTCGA